>NZ_JBHYUU010000155.1:0-19439 GCF_042749955.1 Kitasatospora sp. NPDC059462
GTCCCGGCCCGCCCGGCCCGGGCCCGCCCGGGCCGCGACACCCGCCCGCGGACGCCCGACCTGCGACGACCGGTCCGCGAACCCGGGCCGGGCACGTCCGGCCCGGGGCCGCGCTGAGCGAGAATGGGGCCCTGGCACCGGGAACCCGCCGGCGCCAGGGCCCACGAGCGCGTGCGACCCCCGCCCCCGCGCCGGGGCGGGAGCCCCACCACCGGGAGATGTGAGATGAAGACCGAGCCGACGGCCGCGCCGCCCTGCACCGGCCCGCGCCGGGGCAGGCCCCGCAGCGAGGCCGCCGAGCAGGCGATCTTCGCCGCCGTCGAGGAGCAGATGGCGGCCGGCACCAGCCTGTCCGAGCTGACCATCGAGGGCATCGCCACCGGCGCCGGCGTGGGCAAGGCCACCATCTACCGGCGCTGGCCCAACAAGGAGGCCCTGCTGGTCGACATGGTCAGCAGGATGGAGGAGCCGCTGCCCGAGTCCACCGGCTCGATCCGCGGCGACCTGGTCGCGATGATCGAGTACATGCGGCTGCGCGGGCTCGCCAAGCGCTCCCGCTGGGTGCTCAAGGCGGCGCTCGGCCAGATGCACGGCTGGCCCGAACTGCACGCCGCCTACCGCGAACGGGTGATCGTGCCGCGCCGGGAGGCCGCCCGCGAGGTCATCCGCCGGGGCGTCGCCGGGGGCGAGCTGCGCGCCGACCTCGACGAGGAACTGCTCGCCGACCTGCTGATCGGCCCGATCCTGGCCCGCAGCATCCTGTGGGACGACTCCGACCTGGACGACCCCGAACTCGCCGAGCGGATGGTCGACGCGCTGCTCAAGGGCCTGGCCGGCCCGGCCCTGCGCCCGCCCGTGCCCGCCTGACCGTCCACGGCCCGCCGGGGGAGCCGCCGCAGGGCCGCCGGGGAATCACCGGGGGATCGCCGGGGGATCGCCGGGGGGCCACCGCCCCGGCGCACGTGGCCTGGCTCACCAACCGGGCCACGCCGGAACCCCGGTCCACCGGCCGGACGTCTGTCCCGGCATAGGCTGAGCCGGGAATCCGGCCAAACCCGCACCAGTCCGGCACGCCCTCCCGCCACCCGGCGGAGGCCCGCGCCGGACCGGCCGCGGGCGGCCGGACGGCACGAACGACGGGAGCCACGGCATGGCGCAGGCGGACAGGGCGGACCGGGTGGTCACGGCGGAGGCCGGCGACCCGGGATCCGGCCGGCGCCCCGCGGCCGGACTCCTCGGGGTGCGGCGCTGGGGCCGGGACGCCCGGGGCGCCACCGCCTGGCGGCGCGGCCTGGTGCTCGCCGTCCTCGCCCTGCTCGCCGGCGCCCTGATGGCCTTCCACTCCGAGGTGCCCAACAGCACCGGCAACCTCGGCAGCCTGCTGGAGACCTTCCTGCCCTGGGTGGGCCTGGCCGTGCCGGTGCTGCTCGTCCCCGCTCTGCTGCGCCGCTCCGCCACCGCGCTGCTCGCGCTGCTGGTGCCGACGGTGATCTGGACCAACATGTTCGGCGGCCTGCTCACCGACAAGAGCGGCGGCACCGGCGACTTCACGGTGGTCAGCCACAACGTGGCCGCCCTCAACGCCGACCCGCAGGGCACCGTCCGGATGCTGGAGGAGTCCGGGGCGCAGATCGTCGCGCTCCAGGAGCTGGCCGGCCGGCCGCTGCGCGCCTACGAGTCCGGGCTGGCCGACAGCTACCCGTACCACGCCGTCGAGGGCACCGTCGGGCTCTGGTCCAAGTACCCGATCGGCGACGTCCGGGTGGTGGACATCAAGATGGGCTGGACCAGGGCGTTCCGGGCCGAGGTCAGCACCCCGCAGGGCCCGCTCGCGGTGTACGTCGCACACCTGCCGTCGGTCCGGCTCAAGGCCGAGGGCGGCTTCACCGTCAACCAGCGGGACGTCAGCGCCCAGGCGCTCGGGGACGCGATCCAGGCCGAGCCGGTGAAGAAGGTGCTGCTGCTCGGCGACCTCAACGGCACCATGAACGACCGCAGCCTGGCGCCGGTCACCTCGCAGATGCGCTCGGCCCAGGGCGCGGCCGGCGACGGCTTCGGCTTCAGCTGGCCGGCGTCGTTCCCGATGGCCCGGATCGACCAGATCATGAGCAAGGGCGGGCTGACGCCCACCGATTCGCGGACCCTGGAGCGGGACGGCAGCGACCACCTCGCGGTGGCCGCCACCTACCGCTACCGGTGAGGTCCGCGGACCGGGCGGGCGCCGCCGCTCAGCCCTGGCGCCACCGGTTGGTGATCGGCAGCCGGCGGTCGCGGCCGAAGCCCTTGACCGAGATCTTCGGGCCCGGCGGGTACTGCCGCCGCTTGTACTCGGCGGTGTCCACCAGCCGCACCACCCGGTCCACCACGGCCGGGTCGAAGCCCGCCGCCACGATCGCGTCCCGGCCCTGGTCGCCCTCGACGTACAGGTCGAGGACGGTGTCCAGCAGGTCGTAGTCGGGCAGCGAGTCGGTGTCCTTCTGGTCCGGCCGCAGCTCGGCGGACGGCGGCTTGGAGATGGTGTTCTCCGGGATCGGCGGAACCTCCCCGAGCCGCTCGGCCTCCTCGTTGCGCCAGCGCGCCAGCCGGAAGATCAGCGACTTGTAGACGTCCTTGATCGGGCCGAACGCGCCGACCGAGTCGCCGTACAGGGTGGAGTAGCCGACCGCGAGCTCGCTCTTGTTGCCGGGCGCGAGCACGATGTGCCCCTCCTGGTTGGAGATCGCCATCAGCAGGGTGCCGCGCAGCCGGGACTGCAGGTTCTCCTCGGCCAGGCCGGTCAGCTCGGTGGCCGCCATGTAGGCGTCGAACATCGGGGCGATCGGCACGGTGCGGAAGTTCAGCCCGGTGCGGCGGGCCAGCTCGGCCGCGTCGTCCCGGGAGTGCTGCGAGGAGTAGCGGCTCGGCATCGAGACGCAGTGCACGTTCCCGGCGCCCAGCGCGTCCACCGCGAGGGCGGCCACCAGGGCCGAGTCGATCCCGCCGGACAGGCCGATCAGCACCGAGCGGAAGCCGTTCTTGCGGACGTAGGCCCGGGTGCCGGAGACCAGCGCGGACCAGATCTCCGCCTCGTCGCTCAGCCGCGGGGCCACCTCGGCGCGGACCGGCTCGGCGGGCGCCGGGCCCGGCTCGCCGCCCAGCTCGGCACGGACCAGGTGCAGGCCGTCGGCCAGCAGCAGCCCGTCGGTGTGGTCGCTGCTCGCGGCCGGCAGGTCGAGGTCCAGCACCAGCAGGTGCTCCTCGAACTGCGGCGAGCGGGCCAGCACCTCGCCGTCCGGGGCGACCACGATCGAGTCGCCGTCGAAGACCAGCTCGTCCTGGCCGCCGACCATGTTCACGTACGCGAGCGCGCAGCCCGCCTCGGCGGACCGGCGGCGGACCAGCTCCAGCCGGGCGTCGTCCTTGTTCCGCTCGTACGGCGACCCGTTGATCACCAGCAGCAGGCCGGCCCCGGCCTCGCGGGCGGCGGTCACCCGGCCGCCGTCCTGCCAGATGTCCTCGCAGATCGCCAGCGCGACGTCCACCCCGTGCAGCCGCAGCACCGGCAGCTGGTCACCGGGGACGAACCAGCGGTACTCGTCGAACACGCCGTAGTTCGGCAGGTGGTGCTTGGCGAACCGGGTGACCACCTCGCCCCGGAACAGCACGGCGGCGCAGTTCTGCGGCGAGCCGGCCGGCCGGCCGAACCGCGGCGAGGCCTGGTCGGAGCGGCCGAGGTAGCCCACCACGACGGGCACCTCGCCGAGTCCCTCCGCGGCGAGCCGCGCGGCCAGCTCGACCAGCGCGGCCCGCGACGCCTCGACGAAGGAACGGCGCAGCGCGAGGTCCTCGACCGGGTACCCGGTCAGGGCCATCTCGGGGAACGCGACCAGCTGGGCACCGGCCTCGGCGGCCCGCTTGGTCCAGTGGATCACCTCATCGCTGTTGCGTGCGAGGTCACCGACCCACGGGTCGGTCTGGCAGAGGGCGAGACGGAGATTGGGCATGCCACCGAGTCTAATCGTCGATCTGACGCAATGTCTCGGCCGGGGTCGCCGCTGCCCCCGGGCGCGGTGATCCGCCATGATGGGGAGGGCCGCTCCCGGGCGGTTCCGGGCGTAACACGAACGTAAAGAGCAGAGGTGAGACTGTCCCCATGGGCAAGCAGCAGGAGTTCGTGCTTCGGACGCTCGAAGAGCGTGACATCCGGTTCGTCCGGCTCTGGTTCACCGATGTCCTGGGGTTCCTGAAGTCGGTCGCGGTGGCGCCGGCCGAACTGGAGCAGGCCTTCGAGGAGGGCATCGGCTTCGACGGCTCGGCGATCGAGGGCTTCGCCCGGGTCTACGAGTCCGACATGATCGCCAAGCCGGACCCGACCACCTTCCAGATCCTGCCGTGGCGCTCGGAGACCCCGGGCACCGCCCGGATGTTCTGCGACATCCTGATGCCGGACGGCTCGCCCTCGTACGCCGACCCGCGGTTCGTGCTGAAGCGCACCCTGGAGAAGGCCTCCGCCCAGGGCTTCACCTTCTACACCCACCCCGAGATCGAGTTCTTCCTGCTGAAGAACCTGCCCGGCGACGGCACCCCGCCGATCCCCGCCGACCAGTCCGGCTACTTCGACCACACCCCGCGCGGGGTGGGCCACGACTTCCGCCGCCAGGCGATCACCATGCTGGAGTCGATGGGCATCTCGGTGGAGTTCTCCCACCACGAGGGCGCCCCCGGCCAGCAGGAGATCGACCTGCGGTACGCCGACGCGCTCTCCACCGCCGACAACATCATGACCTTCCGGCTGGTGATGAAGGAGGTCGCGCTGGAGCAGGGCGTCCACGCGAGCTTCATGCCCAAGCCGTTCTCCGACCACCCCGGCTCGGGCATGCACACCCACCTCTCGCTGTTCGAGGGCGACCGCAACGCCTTCCACGAGTCCGGCGCCGAGTACCAGCTCTCCAAGGTCGGCCGCTCCTTCATCGCCGGCCTGCTGCGCCACGCCGCCGAGACCGCCGCCGTCACCAACCAGTGGGTGAACTCCTACAAGCGGATCTGGGGCGGCTCCCAGCGCACCGCCGGCGCCGGCGGCGAGGCCCCGTCCTACATCTGCTGGGGCCACAACAACCGCTCCGCGCTGATCCGCGTCCCGATGTACAAGCCGGGCAAGCAGGGCTCCACCCGCGTCGAGGTCCGCTCCCTCGACACCGGCTGCAACCCCTACCTCGCCTACGCCGTCACCCTGGCCGCCGGCCTCAAGGGCATCGAGGAGGGCTACGAACTCCCGCCCGGCGCCGACGACGACGTCTGGGCCCTCACCGACGCCGAACGCCGCGCCCTCGGCATCCAGCCGATGCCGCAGAACCTCGGCGAGGCCATCGACCTCATGCAGCGCAGCGAACTCGTCGCCGAGACCCTCGGCGAGCACGTCTTCGACTTCTTCCTGCGCAACAAGAAGCAGGAGTGGGAGGAGTACCGCTCCGAGGTCACGCCCTTCGAGCTGCGGAAGAACCTCCAGGTGCTCTGACGGTGCGTCAAGCGGTGGGGGCCGTGCGGGGGGTGTCCCCCGCGCACGGTAATCCGTTAGGCCATTGCGGTTACTCTGCAGCGGTGCGAGCCGGTGCGGGGCGGTGAAGGGGCGTATTCAGAAGATCCGTTTTGCGGATCACCCTGGAGTGTCATGCGTACTCGAATCACCATCCTGGCTCTGTCCGGACTGACCTCGGCCGCCCTCGTGTGGGGTACCGCCTCCGCGGCCTACGCCTCGTCCTCCGTGGACCACCGTGTCGGCGCCGAATCGGCGGAGGCCCAGGGTGAATGGGTCGACGGGCTTCTCCGCCAGGCCGCGGAGGGCCGCGACAGCGCCGTCCACACCTGGACCTTCGACAACCGCGGTGCCCTCCCGGCCGAGGCGACGGTCAGTCACTCCTTCTGGACCGACGGCGCCGACGCGGCGGCCGCCGCCGGGCAGGTCGAGGCGGCCCGGCCGGCGGAGGCGGCGGTCGGGCAGGACGAGGCGGACCGCGGCCGGCCCGCGCCGCGGCCGTCGACGCCGGTCGCCGGCGAGGAGCTGCTCGAAGCGTCGGCCCCCACCGGCAAGCACTGCCACGAGGAGCCCGTCTGCCCCTGCCACCACGGTGACCACGAGGGCCACGGCGGCCACGAGGGTCACGGCGGGAACGGCGGCAACGGAGGGAACGGTGGCAACGGGGGGAGCGGCGGCCAGCAGGCCCAGTCCGAGGAGCAGGCCCAGGCCCAGGAGCAGGCGCAGGCCCAGGAGCAGGCCCAGGGCCAGTCCCAGAGCGGTGAGCAGGCCCAGTCGCAGCACGTCAACGTGACGGTCATCGTGCAGAACCACATCCACAACGACAACAGCGCGAACAACAGCGCCACCAGCAGCGCGAACAACACCTCGCAGAACACGGTGCACAACTCCGCCCAGAACTCGGCGAGCAACACCGCGAGCAACACGGCGAACACCAACCAGTCGGCCTCGCAGAACAACAGCCTCTCCAACGTCAACAAGGCCAAGTTCGGCGAGAAGGATCGGGCGTCCTACAAGCCGTCCCACTCCGGCCACCAGGGCCAGGGCGGCGGTCAGGGCGGCCACGGCCACGAGGGCGGCCAGGGCGGCGGCCACGGCGAGGAGTACGGCGGCCACCACGGGCAGGAGTACGGCGGTCACCACGAGGAGCTGGCCGAGACGGGCAGCGGCGCCTCGCCGGCCCTGCTCGGCCTCTCGGCGGCGCTGGTCGCGGCGGGCGCCGCGGCCGTGCGGGTCGGCCGGGGCCGCCGGTCCGCGTGACCGGGCCCGGCCCGCAGGGCGCCGGGTGAGCGCGTGAGCGGAGGAACGAACGACCGACGGGCGGTGCGCGAGACGGCGCACCGCCCGTCGGTCGTGTGCGGCTCGCGGGTGGGGCGGGCCGCGGGCGCGTACCCTGCTGGAGCGGACGGACGGAGAGGCCGATGGCGGTGGACGAACAGCGGGCCGGAAGCCGGGTCAGCCGGCCGGAGATCAGGCTGGTGCGGCGCGGGTTCACCGATCCGGGGCAGGCGCTGCGGCTGCTCGCCGAACCGGCCCTGGACGGGCTGGCCGCGGACCCGCTGCTGCTCGACGCGCTCGCCGCCACCGCCGACCCCGATCTCGCGCTGCTCGGCCTGTCCCGGCTGCTGGAGGCGGCCGACCCGGTCGAGCGGCAGACCCTGCGGGACACCCTGACCACCTCCAAACCGCTGCGCGACCGGCTGCTCGGCGTGCTCGGCGCCTCCACCGCCCTCGCCGACCACCTGGCCCGGCACCCGCACGACTGGCACGTGCTGGTCACCTTCGAGCTGCGCGACATGCACCCCGGCCCGGAGGACTTCCGCCGCGCGCTCGCCGAGGGCGTCGCCGCCGGCCCCGCCGGCCCCGCCGGCCGCCCGGCCGACGCGCTGCGCGTCGCCTACCGCCGCTGCCTGCTGGCCATCGCCGCCCGCGACCTCACCGGCACCACCGACCTCGCCCAGACCGCCGCCGAACTCGCCGACCTGGCCGGCGCCACCCTGCAGACCGCCCTCGACCTGGCCGCCGCCGAGGACCCGCAGGCCGCCGCGGCCTGCCGGCTCGCCGTCATCGGCATGGGCAAGTGCGGCGGGCGCGAGCTCAACTACGTCTCCGACGTCGACGTCATCTACGTGGCCGAGCCGCGCGAGGGCGTCGACGAGCAGGAGGCGGTCGGGGCCGCCACCCGGCTGGCCGCCGCGCTCACCCGGCTGTGCGCCGACACCACCGGCGAGGGCACCATCTGGCCGGTCGACGCCAATCTGCGCCCCGAGGGCCGCAACGGCCCGCTGGTCCGCACCCTGGCCAGCCACCTCGCGTACTACCAGCGCTGGGCCAAGACCTGGGAGTTCCAGGCGCTGCTCAAGGCCCGCCCGGTGGCCGGCGACCAGGAGCTCGGCGAGGCGTACACCGCCGCGCTGGCGCCGATGGTCTGGCAGGCCGCCGCCCGGGAGAACTTCGTCGCCGACGTGCAGCAGATGCGCCGCCGGGTGGTCGACTCGATCCCCGCCACCGAACTGGACCGCCAGCTCAAGCTCGGCCCCGGCGGGCTGCGCGACGTCGAGTTCTCCGTCCAGCTGCTCCAGCTGGTGCACGGCCGCACCGACGAGGCGCTGCGCAGCGGCAACACCCTGGAGGCGCTGGCCGCGCTCTCCCGCGGCGGGTACGTGGGGCGCGCCGACGCCGCCTCGCTGGACGCCGCCTACCGGTTCCTGCGCTCGCTGGAGCACCGGATCCAGCTGCACCGGCTGCGCCGCACCCATCTGATGCCCACCGGCCAGGAGGACCTGCGCCGGCTCGCCCGCTCGCTCGCCCCGCTGATCAACGACGACACCCGGGCCGACCCGGTCGCCGCCCTCCAGCGGGAGTGGCGCCGGCACGCGGTCGAGGTGCGGCGGCTGCACGAGAAGCTGTTCTACCGGCCGCTGCTGGACGCCGTCGCCGAACTGCCGCCGGGCGCGGCCGGCCTGCGCCCGGAGGCGGCCCGGGCCCGGCTGGAGGCGCTCGGCTACGCCGATCCCGCGGCGGCGCTGCGCCACCTCACCGCGCTCGCCTCCGGGGTCAGCCGCAAGGCCGCCATCCAGCGCACCCTGCTGCCGGTGATGCTCGGCTGGTTCGCCGACTCCGCCGACCCGGACGCGGGGCTGCTCAACTTCCGGCAGGTCTCCGACGCGCTCGGCCGCACCCCCTGGTACCTGCGGCTGCTGCGCGACGAGAGCGCCGCCGCCGAACAGCTGGCCCGGGTGCTGTCGGCCGGCCGGCTCGCCCCCGACCTGCTGCTGCGGGCGCCCGAGGCGGTCGCCGTGCTCGGCGACCCGCAGGGCCTGGTGCCGCGCGGACGGGCCGCCGTGGAGCGGGAGGTGCTGGCCGCCGCCGGCCGGGCCGACTCCACCGCCGCCGCGGTGGCCGCCGTCCGCTCGGTGCGCCGCCGCGAGCTGTTCCGCACCGCCGCCGCCGATGTGCTCGGGCGGCTCGGCGAGGACCCGGCGCAGGCGCTGGACACCGCCGGCGAGGCGCTGACCGCGCTGAACGCCGCCACCCTGCAGGGCGCGCTGCGGGCCTGCGTGGCGGGCTGGGAGGAACGCAACGGCGCGCTGCCGACCAGGATCGCGGTGATCGCGATGGGCCGGTTCGGCGGGCACGAGCTGGGCTACGGCTCGGACGCGGACGTGCTCTTCGTCCACGAGCCGCTGCTCGGCTCGCTGGAGGAGGACGCCGCCCGGGCCGCCCAGGCGGTCTGCCTGGAGCTGCGCGCCCTGCTGGCCGCGCCGTCCACCGAGCCGCCGCTGGAGGTGGACGCCGACCTGCGGCCGGAGGGGCGCAACGGCCCGCTGGTGCGCTCGCTGGCCTCGTACGCGGCGTACTACCGGCGCTGGTCGCACGCCTGGGAGAGCCAGGCACTGCTGCGCGCCGAGCCGGTGGCGGGCGACCCCGGGCTGGGGGAGCGGTTCCGGCAGCTGGTCGACCCGCTGCGCTACCCGGGCACCGGGGTCCCGGAGCGGGACCTGCTGGAGATCCGCCGGATCAAGGCCCGGATCGAGGCGGAGCGGCTGCCGCGCGGCGCCGACCCGACCACCCACACCAAGATCGGTCGGGGCGGGCTGGCGGACGTCGAGTGGACCGTCCAACTGCTCCAGTTGCAGCACGGGCACGGGCTGCCGGGGCTGCGCACCACCCGGACCAGGGCGGCGCTGGCGGCGGCGGCCGGGGCCGGGCTGGTCGGGGCGGAGGACGCGGAGGTGCTGGACGCGGCCTGGGTGCTGGCCTCCCGGGTGCGCTCGGCGGTGATGCTGGTGCGCGGCCGGCCGGGGGACTCCTTCCCGGCGGACGCCCGGGAGCTGGCGGGGGTGGCCCGCTACCTGGGGTACGGGGCCGGGCACAGCGGTGAGCTGGTGGACGACTACCGGCGCACCACCCGGCGGGCCCGGTCGGTGGTGGAGCGGCTGTTCTACGGCTGAGACGGGACGGGACGGGTCGGGGCGGGGCAGCCGGGCACGTCGCGGCAGCGGGGCGACGGACGAGGGGCCCCGGTGATCCGGGGCCCCTCGTCCGCGATGTGCGGGCGCTACCGCCGCGCGCTGGTCACCGCGGGCTCGCTCCACTGCTCCGGGACGGTGACCGGCTCGGCCGGCTCCGCCTCCCGGGCGGGCACCCGGGGGAGGCGGTAGACCCAGGAGTGGTAGAGCCAGCGGGCGGCGAGGAAGCCCACCAGCAGGCAGAGCAGGCCGCCGACGGCGTCCATCCAGAAGTGGTTGGCGGTCGCGACGATCACCACCAGGGTGGCCACCGGGTAGAGCAGGCCGAGCACCCGGACCCAGGTCCGGCGGGCCAGGAAGAAGATGGTCAGACCGCACCACGTCGACCAGCCGATGTGCATCGAGGGCATCGCGGCGAACTGGTTGGAGACGTGGGTGGCCGGGCCGGAGGCCATCGAGCCCCAGGTGCCGTGGGTCTTCACGGTGTCGATGAAGCCGCCGTCGGTCATCAGCCGGGGCGGCGCCAGCGGGAAGAAGTAGAAGCCGACCAGCGCGATCGCCGTGGTCACGAACAGCACCGTGCGGACCGCGACGTAGCGGCCGGGGTGCCAACGGTAGAGCCAGACCAGGACGCCGATGGTCACGATGAAGTGCAGCGTCGCGTAGTAGTAGTTCATCCCGGTGATCAGCCAGCCGACGCTGTCGACCGCGTGGTTGACCGAGCGCTCGACGGCGACGCCGAGGGAGTGTTCGAGGTCCCAGATCCAGCCGGCGTGCTTCTGCGCCACCGACTCCTGCTCGGGGACGGCGTTGCGCACCAGCGAGTAGACCCAGTAGCTGAGACCGATCAGCGCCAGCTCGAACCAGATCCGCGGGCGCGCCGGCGAACGGCGCTGGTCGCGGACGCGGTCGCGCAGGGCGGAGGTACGGGTCTGGGCGGCGCGGGTGGCTCCGTCGGGCATGCGGCCGCCGTTCTGCTGGATCTCGGTCGGTTCCCCCATGGACGAGAAGTCTGCCAGACGTCCCGTAGCCGTCCGCTCATCCTCCGGAAGTGGATTCTTCACCGGCTGTCCCCCTTGAGAGGGAGGGGGTGGCTCCCACCGGGGGAGGGGGTGCGATCGGGTCTGGTGCGGACCGGTGGGACGGGCATACGTCCCATTGTCATGCCGGGAGGGCCGGGTGGCGCAATCGGGGGTGGGGCAGTGGACGGGGGGAACGCACCGTCGTCGCCCGAAACGCTTTCTGCATCTTGCTGGAACATATTGCAGCCCGCTAGCGTCTCGGCAACTTCTCGGCAATCCGACCACCCTCACCCCCGCAAGGGAGCCCCCAGTGGCCGAACTCCCGCCCCGCCGCAGGCGGAGCAACCCCCGCGGACCCGGCCGGACGGCGGTGCTGCTCGCCGTCGCGCTGACCGCCGCCACCCTCGGCACCGCCGGTCCCGCCGCCCTCGCCGCCGCCCCGCCGGCCCCGCCCTCGGACGCCGCGCTCGCGGCCACCGCCGGGCGCCACGACCTCACCCGCGAGCAGTTCTACTTCGTCCTGCCGGACCGCTTCGCCAACGGCGACCGGGGCAACGACACGGGAGGCATCACCGGGACCCGTCTGGACCACGGCCTCGACCCGGCCGACAAGGGCTTCTACCACGGCGGCGATCTCGCCGGGCTGATCCAGCGGCTCGACTACATCCAGGACCTCGGCACCACCGCCATCTGGATGGCGCCGCTCTTCGTCAACAAGCCGGTCCAGGGCAGCGGGGACGACGCCGGCGCCGGCTACCACGGCTACTGGATCACCGACTTCACCCGCATCGACCCGCACTTCGGCACCAACGAGCAGCTGAAGGAGCTGATAGCCAAGGCCCACGCCCGCGGCATCAAGGTCTTCTTCGACGTCATCACCAACCACACCGCCGACGTCATCGACAACCGGCAGCAGCAGTCCGGCTACCGCAGCACCGGCGCCTACCCGGTGCTGGACACCGACGGCAACCCGGTCGACGAGACCGCGCTCGCCGGCACCGGAGCCGCCTGGCCGAAGCTCACCCGGGACTCCTTCCCCTACAGCCCGGTCTTCCGCAAGCCGGCCGACGCCACCGCCAAGACCCCGGCCTGGCTCAACGACCCCGCGCTGTACCACAACCGGGGCGACTCCACCTTCACCGGGGAGTCCGCCACCGAGGGCGACTTCTCCGGCCTCGACGACCTCGACACCCAGAACCCCAAGGTGGTCAAGGGCTTCGAGAAGATCTACCGGCAGTGGGTCGAGGACGCCGGGGTGGACGGCTTCCGGATCGACACCGTCAAGCACGTCAACCTCGCCTTCTGGCAGCAGTGGGCTCCCGCGCTCAAGGACTTCGCCGCCGAGCAGGGCAACAAGAGGTTCTTCATGTTCGGCGAGGTCTACTCCGGCGACCCGGCGGTCACCGCGCCCTACGTCACCAAGGGCAGGCTCCAGGCGACCCTCGACTTCCCGTTCCAGAACGCCGCCCGCTCCTACGCCTCCCAGGGCGGCCCGGCGCGCGCCCTCGCCGACCTCTACGCCCAGGACCACCGCTACACCACCGCCGCCACCGACGCCTACGAGCTGCCCACCTTCCTCGGCAACCACGACATGGGCCGGTTCGGCTCCTTCCTGCTCGCCGACAACCCGGGCGCCGACGAGGCCACCCTGCTGAAGAAGGACCGGCTCGGCAACGAGCTGATGTTCCTCACCCGCGGCCAGCCCGTCGTGTACTACGGCGACGAGCAGGGCTTCACCGGCGCCGGAGGCGACAAGGACGCCCGGCAGGACCTCTTCGCCTCGCAGACCCCCTCCTACAACACCGACCGGGTGCTCGGCGGCACCGCCGGCTCCGCCGACCGCTACGGCGAGGACGGCGAGCCGTACCGGGTGGTCGCGGCCCTCGCGAAGCTGCGCCGCGACCACCCGGCGCTCGCCGACGGCGCCCAGATCGAGCGCTACGCCGCCGACGGGCCGGGCGTCTACGCCTTCTCCCGGATCGACGCGGCCCAGCAGGTCGAGTACCTGGTCGCGGTCAACAACGCCACCGAGGCGAAGACCGTCACCCTGGACACCTTCTCGGCCGGCCTGGCCTTCGACCGGATCTACCCGGCCGCGGGGGAGCGGGCCACCAGCGGCGCCGACCGCAAGGTCACCGTCACCGTGCCCGCGCTCTCCTCGGCCGTGCTCAGGGCCGCCGGCAGGACGGCCACCGCCGCGGGAGCGCCCGCGATCACCCTCGGGGCACCCGCCGAGGGCTCCACCGGGACCGTCACCGTCCGCGCGGACGTCCCCGGCGGCGGCTTCGGCCGGGTCACCTTCGCCGCCCAGGTCGGCGACCGGCCCTGGCAGGTGCTCGGCACCTCCGACACCGGACGCTACGCCGTCACCCAGGACCTCGCCGGCGTCGCCCCCGGCACGCCGGTGCGCTACAAGGCCGTGGTCCAGGACGCCGCCGGCCGGCTGGGCTCCGCCACCGGCGGCTTCACCACCGGCACCCCCGCGCCCCAGCCGGTGCCCACCGCCGCCACCCGCCCCTACGCGGTCGTCCACTACCAGCGCGAGGACGGCGACTACGACGGCTGGAACCTCTACGCCTGGGGCGACCTCGCCGACGGCGAGAGCACCCCGTGGCCGGCCGGCCACCCGTTCACCGGCCGGGACGCCTACGGGGCCTTCGCCTACGTGAAGCTCAAGCCCGGCGCCTCGGACGTCGGCTTCGTCGTCGAGAAGAACGGGGTCAAGGACGTCGACGCCGACCGTCACCTCGACGTCGGTACCACCGGCGAGGTCTGGGTGAAGGAGGGCGACCCCACCGTCCGCACCACCAACCCCGGCCCGGTGAACACGCAGCCCGCCGGCACCGCCGTCCTCCACTACAACCGGGCCGACGGCGACTACGACGGCTGGGGCCTGCACACCTGGACCGGCGCGGCCACCCCCACCGACTGGGGCAAGCCGCTCCTGCCGGTGCGCCGCGACGCCTTCGGCGCCGTCTTCGAGGTGCCGCTCGCCGCCGGGGCGGGCAGCCTCGCCTACATCCTGCACCGCGGCAACGACAAGGACCTGCCCGAGGACCAGTCCCTCGACCTCTCCGCCGACGGCCGCGAGGTCTGGCTCCTCGGCGGCCGCCCCGGCCACCTGCTGCCGCAGACCGCCACCGCCTCCTCCCAGCTGGACCCCGGTACCGCCAAGGCGCAGTGGATCGACGCGCGGACCGTCGTCGTTCCGCCGGGGTACGGCGCCGGGGACGCCGCGTTGGCCGCCGGCACCAGCGCCCAGCTGGTGTACGACCCGGCCGGCGGCATCCGCGCCGAGAACGGCGTGCTCAGCAAGCCCGGCCGGTGGATCCGGCTGGAGCCCGTCCGGGGCGGGCTGAGCGACGCCCAGCGGAGCGCGTACCCGCACCTGGCCGGCTACCGCGCCTTCACCGTCGACCCGCGCGACGCCGCCCGGGTGCCCGCCGCGCTGCGCGGCCAGCTGCTCTTCACCGAGCACCTGCCCAACGGCGCCGTGCTGGCCGCCACCGGCGTGCAGCTGCCCGGGGTGCTCGACGACCTGTACGCCCGCCGCACCGGCCGGGTCGACTTCGGCCCCGCGTACTACCGGGGCAAGGTCGCGCTCTCGCTCTGGGCGCCGACCGCGCAGGAGGTCTCCGTCCAGGTCTTCGACACCGCCGCAGGCGGCACCCCGCGGACCCTGCCGCTCAAGCGCGACGACGAGACCGGCGTCTGGGAGGTGGTCCGCGACAAGGCGGAGCTCGACGGCCGGTACTACCTGTACCAGGTGAAGGTCTGGGCGCCGTCCGTCCAGCAGGTGGTGGTCAACACCGTCACCGACCCCTACTCCGTCGCGCTCTCCACCGACTCCCGGCGCAGCCTGGTCGCCGACCTCTCCGCGACGGGGCTGAAGCCGCCGGGCTGGGAGGACCACACCGTGCCGCCGGCCGTCCCGCTCGGCCGGGAGCAGATCCAGGAGCTGCACGTCCGTGACTTCTCGGTCGCCGACGACACCGTGCCCGCCGCCGAGCGCGGCAGCTACCTGGCCTTCACCGAGTCCGGCTCGGCGGGCATGCAGCACCTGCGCGAACTCGCCGGGGCCGGGGTCACCACCGTCCACCTGCTGCCGGTCTTCGACCTCGCGACCGTCCGGGAGAACCGGGCCGAGCAGAAGCTGCCCGCCTGCGACCTCGCCGCACTGGCCGCCGACAGCGACCGGCAGCAGGAGTGCGTGGCCGCCGTCGCCGCCGAGGACGCCTACAACTGGGGCTACGACCCGCTGCACTACACCGTGCCGGAGGGCTCGTACGCCACCGACCCCGAGGGGACCGCGCGCACCGTGCAGTTCCGGCGGATGGTGCAGGCGATCCACGCGGCGGGCCTGCGGGTGGTGCTCGACGTCGTCTACAACCACACCGCCGCCGCCGGCCAGGACGGCCACTCGGTGCTGGACCGGGTGGTGCCCGGCTACTACCAGCGGCTGGACGCCGACGGCAGGGTGACCACCGACAGCTGCTGCGCCGACACCGCGCCCGAGCACGCCATGATGAACCGCCTGGTGGTCGACTCGGTCACCACCTGGGCGCGCGAGTACAAGGTGGACGGCTTCCGCTTCGACCTCATGGGCCTGGACCCGAAGTCCACCATGCTCGACGTGCAGGCCGCGCTGCGCCGGATGACCCCGGACTCGGACGGCGTGGACGGGAGGAACGTCCTGCTCTACGGCGAGGGCTGGAACTTCGGCACGGTCGCGAACGGCGCCCGGTTCGAGCAGGCCACCCAGCTGACCATGGCGGGCACCGGCATCGCCACCTTCGACGACCGGCTGCGGGACGCCGCCCGCGGCGGTGACTTCCAGCTCTCCTCGGCGCCCCGGCAGGGCTTCGCCTCGGGCCTGTTCACCGACCCGAACGGCTCGCCCGCCAACGGCACGCCGCAGGAGCAGCGGGCCCGGCTGCTGCGGCAGATGGACCAGCTCAAGGTGGGGCTGACCGGCAACCTGGCCGGCTACTCCTTCACCGACAGCTCCGGACGGACCGTCACCGGCAAGGACGTCGACTACAACGGCGCCCCGACCGGCTACGCGGCCCGGCCCGGCGAGGCCCTCGCGTACGTGGACGCGCACGACAACGCCGACCTGTTCGACGCGCTCGCGTACAAGCTGCCGGCCGGTACCGCGCCCGCCGACCGGGCCCGGATGCAGGTGCTGGCGCTGTCGCTGACCGCGCTCTCCCAGGGGCCGGGCTTCGCCCAGGCGGGCAGTGACCTGCTGCGCTCCAAGTCGCTGGACGCCAACTCCTTCGACTCCGGGGACTGGTTCAACGCCATCCACTGGGACCCGGCGCAGGGCAACGGCTGGGGGCGGGGCCTGCCGCCGGCGGCGGACAACCGGGAGATGTGGCCCGCCGCGAAGGGCCTGCTGGCGGATCCGCGGCTGACCGTCGGCGCCGGTGACATCCGGGCGGCGAGCGCGCGGTACCAGGACCTGCTGCGGATCAAGGGCTCCTCGCCGCTGTTCGCGCTGCCCACCCTGGCGGCCGTCCAGCAGCGGCTCTCCTACCCGCTGTCCGGCACCTCCGGCGAACTGCCCGGGGTGATCACCCTGCACCTCGACGGCGCCGGGCTGCCGGGCGCGGAGAAGGGCGTCACGGTGGTGTTCAACGCCACGCCGGACGCGCAGGGCCAGCGCGTCCCCGGGCTCGCCGGGACGGCTCAGGCGCTGCACCCGGTGCAGGCGCGGGGCGCCGACCCGGTGGTGAAGCAGGCCGGCTTCGACGCCGCGACCGGCACCTTCACCGTGCCGGGCCGCACCGTGGCGGTGTTCGTGCAGCGCTGACGGGGCGTCGCCGTCCGGGCCCCGTGCCGCCTCCGGCGGTGCGGGGCCCGGACTGTTTCGAGCCGCTTCCGGTTCCATTCAATGAATGGAGTTGTCCGAAAACCGACCATGGCACGGCCGGAAAGGTGACGTGCCGCGCCCGTCCGGCGCTGTCCGCCGCCGTTCGGGCCGGGTGCGGGCCCTGAGCGCTGGTCAGTGCCCGCCGGAGGTGATCAAACCTTTTCGGCGGTAGTGAAAACGATCTTCAGAAGTTCTTACCGCCGTAACACCGCCGCCCTCCTGACGGATGTACGGGCCGGTAGCTAATCGGCCAATCCATGGCATGCATCTGTCATTAACGGCTCGTTTGCTGCCACGATTCCTCCGGCTGCAGACGAGGGGACCCCACCCCCCGGTGCAGCTGTCCCAGGTGAGGAACAGCGCGTCCCCTGCCGGAAAACGCCCGACCACCTCGCTCCGCAACCGCACCCGCGCCGCGTATCGGCGGCGGGGGCCCCCACTGAGCCGCAACCCTGCGGCCAGGTTCTCTCCACCGCCGCGAACCCCGTGGCGGTCGGAAAAGGAGTCCGCATGTCCCGTTACGCCCACGCCCGGAAGGCAGCGGTTGTCATGGCCGCAACCACTGCGTTGCTGGTGACCGGCATCCCGGTCATCGCGCAGGCGGTCACCCCTGACGCGCCGGCGGCCGTCGCCGCGCAGCAGGCCGGCCGGGCCGAGCTGATCGCCTCCGCGAACCAGCAGACCGCCGGCCTCGCCCAGACCCTGGGCCTGACCGGTGACGAGAAGCTGGTCACCAAGGACGTCGTCCAGGACGCCAACGGCGCCCGCCACCTGCGCTACGAGCGCACCTACGCCGGCCTGCCGGTGCTCGGCGGCGACCTGATCGTCCACCAGGACGCCACCGGCGCCACCACGGGCGTGACCAAGGCCAGCGAGGCCGTGCTGAGCGGCGTCACCACCACGCCGAAGCTCGCCGCGCCGAAGGCCCAGGAGGCCGCGCTGGCCTCCGAGTCCGGCTCCGCGCTCGACACCGCCCCGCGCCTGGTCGTCTGGGCCGCCGACGGGACCCCGAAGCTCGCCTGGGAGACCGTCGTCTCCGGCAAGCAGGAGAACGGCACCCCGAGCCGCCTCAAGGTCGTCACCGACGCCGCCACCGGCGCCGTGCTCAGCAAGGTCGAGGGCATCAAGACCGGCACCGGCAACGGAGTCTTCGTCGGCACCGTGCCGCTGACCACCACCCAGAGCGGGTCCTCGTACCAGCTCAAGGACGGCACCCGCGGCGGTCAGTACACCACCGACATGGGCAACCGGACCTCCGGCAACGGCACGCTGTTCTCGAAGTCCACCGACTCCTGGGGCAACGGCTCGGCCGGCAACCGCGAGTCCGCCGCGGTCGACGCCCAGTACGGCGCCGCCGCCACCTGGGACTTCTACAAGAACACCTTCGGCCGCAGCGGCATCCGCAACGACGGCGTCGGCGCCTTCAGCCGGGTCCACTACGACACCGGCTACGTCAACGCCTTCTGGGACGACGGCTGCTTCTGCATGACCTACGGCGACGGCGACGGCGACACCCACCCGCTGACCGAGCTGGACGTGGCCGGCCACGAGATGAGCCACGGCGTCACCTCCGCCACCGCCAACCTCAACTACTCCGGCGAGTCCGGCGGTCTGAACGAGGCCACCTCGGACATCTTCGGCAACGCGGTCGAGTTCTACGCCAACCTGCCGAAGGACAACCCGGACTACCTGGTCGGCGAGCTCATCGACATCAACGGCAACGGCACGCCGCTGCGTTACATGGACAAGCCCTCCAAGGACGGCCGCTCGGCCGACTCCTGGTACTCGGGCGTCGGCAACCTGGACGTGCACTACTCGTCCGGTGTCGCCAACCACTTCTTCTACCTGCTGGCCGAGGGCAGCGGCGCCAAGGTGATCAACGGCGTCAGCTACAACAGCCCGACCGCCAACAACGTCACCGTCACCGGCATCGGCCGGGACAAGGCGTTGCAGATCTGGTACAAGGCGCTGACCTCGTACATGACCTCCACCACCAACTACGCCGCGGCGCGCACCGCGACGGAGAACGCCGCCAAGGACCTCTACGGCGCGGGCAGCCCCGAGGTGATCGCGGTCGGCACCGCCTGGGCGGGCGTCAACGTCGGCACCGTGCCCCCGAACCCGGGCGGCGTCACCGTCACCAACCCGGGCAACCAGAGCACCAAGGCCGGCACCGCGGTCAACCTCGCGATCAAGGCGAGCGGCGGCACCGGCGCGCTGACCTACTCGGCCACCGGCCTGCCGGCCGGGCTGTCGATCAACGCCTCCACCGGCGTGATCACCGGCACCCCGACCACCATCGGCAGCTCCAGCGTCACCGTGACGGCCAAGGACTCGGCGGGCAAGACCGGGACCACCAGCTTCACCTGGGCGGTCACGGACCCCAACACCAGCTGCACCCCGGCGCAGCTGCTCGGCAACGCCGGCTTCGAGACGGGCACGGCCACGCCGTGGACCGCCTCCAGCGGTGTGGTCGACAACTCGTCCTCGCAGGCGGCGCACGGCGGTTCGTGGAAGGCCTGGCTGAACGGCTACGGCTCGACCCACACCGACACGCT
>NZ_JBHYUU010000156.1:0-11521 GCF_042749955.1 Kitasatospora sp. NPDC059462
GCCCCCTTCCGTCCGGACGGAAGCGGGCGGCGCTCGGCGTTTCCCCCCTCGGCGTTTCCCCCCTCGGCGTTTCCCCCCTCGGCGTGTCCTCCCTCGGTGTTCCGGCGGCCGGCGCTCACCGGAGGCGGAGCGGCCGATGGCATCAAGTCGGTCCGGATTCGCACCTCCTGACGAAACTTCACCGAATCCCCACCGAGTCGGCGCGTACCCCGTACGCTGAATTCCGGTACCGGTGGGGGCCGGCACCGCGGTCCTTCCGGATGCCCGGGAGGCGGCCGGCGCAGGACGCGCCCGGACGGCGGCGGCGGGACGTGGGGCGCGCCGTCCCGGACGAGCCCGGAGCTGAGCAGGGGGGAAGTGACGATGGGGCGGATCCGCGTCCTGGTGGTCGACGACCACCGGATCTTCGCCGAGGCACTGGCCGCGGCGCTCGCCGCCGAGCCCGACGTCGAGGTCGGCGCGGCGGGCAGCGCGGCCGCCGCGGAGCGGGCGCTGGAGCGCGCCGCCACCGAGGGGCGGGCGTTCGACGTGGTCCTGGTGGACGCCGATCTCGGGGTGGCCGAGGGCGGGTCCGGGGCCGCGCGCAAGCCCCGCCAGCCGGGTGCCGATCCGCCCGACGCGCTGCGCCGCCGCCCGGCCCCCGCGCTGCCGTCCCCCCGGCGTCCCCCGGCGGCCCCGGCCACCGGCCCGGCCGGTTCCCCCGGCGGCGCGGCCCGGCACCCGGCCGCGCGCCCGGCCGGCCCGTACCCGGCGGAACCGCACCCCGCGACGGCGGCCCCGTCCGCTCCCCACGCGCCCCCGGCGGCCTCCTCGTCCGCCGCCCCGGTCCCCGACGGCATCACCCTGCTGGCCCGGGTCCGCCGTCACCACCCCGGTCTGCGGGCGATCGTCCTGGCCACCGCCGACGACCCGCAGCGGGCCGCCCGCGCCCTGCACGCCGGGGCCACCGGCTGGGTGGCGAAGGAGAGTTCACTGGCCCGGCTGCTGGCGGTGATCCGGGGCGTGCTGCGGGACGAGACCCACCTGCCGCCCGCGCTGCTCACCGGGGTGATCCGCGAGCTCACCACGGCCCGCCGGGACCGCACCGAGAGCGAGCGCCTGGTCGACACGCTCACCCCGCGGGAGAAGCAGATCCTGCGCTGCATGGTCGCGGGCCTCGGGCGGCAGGCCGTCGCCGAGCGGCTCTACCTCTCCCCGCACACCGTCCGCACGCACATGCAGAACGTCCTCGGCAAGCTCGGGGTGCACTCCACCCTGGCCGCCGTCGCGGTGGCCCGCCGGGCGGGCGTCAGCCCGTCCGAGCTCGTGACTCCCGCCGTCCCGTCGTCGGTCGCCACGTCCACCGCTCCGGGCGCCGGCTGATCCGCCCGCCCGTCGTACCCGAACGCGGCCCGGGCCGTCGGGCCCGCCGGGCGGGGGCCCTGCGGCGTGCGGACGGGGGCGCGGGCGACGCCGCCGGCTACGGGATGTTGTCGAACGGCGCGACCAGCTGCCGCAGCAGACCGGCGAGCTCGCCCTGCTGGGCGGAGGTCAGCTGGGCGAGCAGTTCGCGCTCGTGCGCGAGCAGCCCGGCGAGCGCCTGGTCGGCGCGGTCGCGCCCGTCGTCGGTGAGCCGGACGAGGACGCCGCGCCGGTCGTCCGGGTCGGGCAGCCGCTTGACCAGGCCCTTGCCGGTGAGCCGGTCGATCCGGTTGGTCATGGTGCCGGAGGTGACCAGGGTCTGGGTGAGCAGCTGGCCGGGGGAGAGCTGGTAGGGGGAGCCGGCCCGTCGCAGCGCGGTCAGGACGTCGAACTCCCAGGGTTCGAGGCCGTGCTCGGCGAAGGCGGTCCGGCGGGCGCGGTCGAGGTGGCGGGCGAGCCGGCTGACCCGGCTGAGCACTTCGAGCGGTTCCACGTCGAGGTCGGGGCGCTCTCTGCGCCATGCTGCGACCAGCCGATCGACCTCGTCCTCCATGACGATCAGTGTATCGGGGGTTGTGTCGATGTGAAGTCTCTTGACATCGAGAAATCCAGTACCGAAGCTGGCATGGATATCTTGATGTCGAGATACTTTGGGAGGCCCCCGTGCCCGCTCCCGTCTGGGACCCCGAGCAGTACCTGCGCTTCGCCGACGAACGGACCCGGCCGCTGCACGACCTGCTCGCCCGGGTGCCCGCCGTCCCCCACGAACCCGCCCCGACCGTCCTCGACATCGGCTGCGGCCCCGGCAACTCCACCGCCGTCCTGCGCGAACGCTGGCCCGCCGCCCGGATCACCGGGGTCGACAACTCCGCCGAGATGCTCGCCGCCGCCCGTGCCGACGGCGAGCCCACCGCCGACTACCTGCTCGCCGACGCCGCCGACTACGACCCGGCGGAGGCGGCGCCGGACGCCATCGTCTCCAACGCGACCCTGCAGTGGGTCCCCCGGCACATCGAGCTGCTGCCGCGCTGGGCGGAGGCGCTGGAACCCGGCGGGGTGATCGCCTTCCAGGTGCCCGGCAACTTCGGCTCGCCCAGTCACACGGCGCTCGCCGCACTGCGCCGCAGCCCCCGCTGGCGGTCCGTCGTCGGCGAGGACGCCACCCGGTCCGGCGTCCACGAGCCCGCCGCCTACCTCGACGCGCTCGCCGCCGCGGGCTGCGCCGTCGACGTCTGGGAGACCACCTACTGCACCCTGCTCACCGGGCCGGACCCGGTGCTGGAGTGGGTCAAGGGCACCGCCCTGCGGCCCGTCCTCACCCGGCTCGGCGACGGCGCCGAGCGGGCCGCCTTCCTCGCCGAGTACGGGGCGCTGCTGCGCGAGGCCTACCCGGCCGGGCCGCACGGCACCGTCTTCCCGTTCCGCCGGATCTTCGCCGTCGGCGTGAAGCGGGCCTGAGGCGCGCCGCGCCCCGGCGGCGCTCAGGCCTTGCGCTCGCCGACCAGCTTGGGGTGCCGCTCCATCCCCTCCAGGCCGTGCCAGGCCAGGTTCACCAGGTGGGCGGCCACCTCGGCCTTCTCCGGCTTGCGCACCTCCAGCCACCACTGGCCGGTCAGCGCGACCATCCCCACCAGCATCTGCGAGTACATCGGGGCGAGGCGGGCGTCGAAGCCGCGCGCCTTGAACTCCAGGCCGAGGATGTCCTCCACCTGGGTCGCGATGTCGCTGATCAGCGACGCGAAGGTGCCCGTCGACTGGGCCACCGGGGAGTCCCGCACGAGGATCCGGAAGCCGTCGGTCGAGGTGTCGATGTAGTCCATCAGCGCGAACGCCGCCTGCTCCAGCAGCTCGCGCGAGTGCCCCCCGGTCAGCGCCCCGGTCACCATGTCGAGCAGCAGCTGCATCTCGCGGTCGACCACCACCGCGTAGAGCCCCTCCTTGCCGCCGAAGTGCTCGTACACCACCGGCTTGGACACCCCGGCCCGCTCGGCGATCTCCTCCACCGAGGTGCCGTCGTAGCCGCGCTCGGCGAACACCGTGCGGCCGATCTCCAGCAGCTGCTCCCGGCGCTGCTTGCCGGTCATCCGCACCCGGCCACCCCGCCGGCGCGGCGCCGGCGCAGCGTCGTCCGGCCCGGCGGCGGCACGCGGACGGGCCTGCGCCGGACCGGGCGCGGCGTCCGTCCGCGTGCTCTGGTGGCCGCCTGTGCTGTCTGCGCTGCTCCCGTTCACCCCTACATCATGCTGCAGGCGCGCCCTCATGCGGCGCGGCGGGCGGCGATCCGCTGCGCGTCCGGCCAGCGGACGTCCCGGACCCAGCCCGCCAGCTCGAACCAGCGGATCAGCCGGGCCGAGGAGTCGATCTGGCCGCGCAGGACGCCGTGCCGGGCCGAGGTGGGGTCGGCGTGGTGCAGGTTGTGCCAGGACTCGCCGCAGGAGAGCACGGCCAGCCACCAGACGTTGCCGGAGCGGTCCCGGGAGCGGAACGGCCGGCGGCCGACCGCGTGGCAGATCGAGTTGATCGACCAGGTGACGTGGTGCAGCAGTGCCACCCGGACCAGCGAGCCCCAGAAGAAGGCGGACAGCGCGCCCTGCCAGGAGAGCGTGACCAGCCCGCCGACCAGCGGCGGCAGCAGCATCGACAGGGCGGTCCAGAGCCAGAACAGCCGGGAGATCCGCCTTATGGCCGGGTCGCGGACGAGGTCCGGCGCGTACTTGAGCTGCGGGGTCTGCTCCTCGTCGAAGAGCCAGCCCATGTGGGCCCACCACAGGCCCTTGAGCAGGGCCGGGACGCTCTCGCCGTAGCGCCAGGGCGAGTGCGGGTCGCCGTCCTTGTCGCTGAACCGGTGGTGCTTGCGGTGGTCGGCCACCCAGCGCACCAGCGGTCCCTCGATCGCCAGCGAGCCGGCCACGGCGAGGGCGATCCGCAGCGGGCGGTTGGCCTTGAAGGCGCCGTGGGTGAAGTAGCGGTGGTAGCCGACGGTGATGCCGTGGCAGGTGAGGAAGTACATGACGGTGGCGATCGCGACGTCGGTCCAGCCGAGTCCCCGGCCCCAGGCCACCGGGACGGCGGCGACCAGGGCGGCGAAGGGCACGGCGATGAACAGCGCGAGCGCGATCCGCTCGGCGGCGCCCTGGCGCTCCCCGCCCCGGGTGGCGGAGAGCTGCTGCGGGGAGGACTCCGGGGAGGTGGACGGGGCGGGGGCGTCGGGTCCGGGGGCGGAGGAGTCGAGGGGGCGCGCGGAATCGGCGTGCGCCTCGCCGGCCTGGATGGTCATGGGCGTCCCTTGAGGGGGGAGAGGACGGAAGCTACGTTGGCGTAACCTACGGAATCGTAGGTTGCGCTCCGCCACCGAGGGAATACGCCGCCGGGCGGCGCTTGAGTGAATTCACCCGACTGGATGGATGACATTCGGATCCCGGCGGGGCCCCCGGTGGGCCGGGCCGAGGAGGTAGATGTGACGGCCCATACCCCGTACTCTTGGCGGAGCGCGCCCCCCGGAACGGGAGCGGATGCGCCGGTCCCGGATCGTCTAAGGGCAGGACAGCTGGTTTTGGTCCAGCTTATGGGGGTTCGAATCCTCCTCCGGGAGCCATCTGCGGGCCGGTCGGCCCGGGCCGGTCCGCGGTCGACGCGCGGCGGCCCCCCGGGGGCGGAGGAGCGGCCATGCTCCGCGCACTATCCTCGAAGCGGCCAGGGCGCTGACGTGCGGGTCCCGTCGCCGGCTGCTCTGCCCTCCCCCGTGTCACCGAATGAGGAGCCTCCCCCCGTGAGTGCCAATTCGCCTGCCGCCGTTGTCGTCCTCGCCGCCGGCGGTGGCACCAGGATGAAGTCGAACAGCCTCCCGAAGGTGCTGCACGAGGTGTGCGGGCGGTCCCTGGTCGGCCACGCGGTGGCGGCGGCGGAGGAGTTGACGCCGGACCAGCTGGTCGTGGTGATCGGGCACATGCGGGAGAAGGTGGCCGACCACCTGGCGGCGCATCACCCGGGCGCCCGCGCCGTCGTCCAGGAGGAGCAGAACGGCACCGGGCACGCGGTGCGCACCGCGCTGGAGGCGCTGGCCGCCGACGGGATCGAGCTGGACGGCACGGTGATCGTCACCACCGGCGACGCGCCGCTGCTGACCGGCGGGACGCTGGGCGCGCTGGCCGCGGCCCACACCGAGCAGGGCAACGGCGTCACCGTGCTGACCGCGGTGGTGCCGGACCCGTTCGGCTACGGGCGGATCCTGCGCGACGAGGCGGACGGCGCGGTCGCGGCGATCGTCGAGGAGAAGGACGCCTCGGACGCCCAGCGGGCGATCGACGAGATCAACTCCGGGGTGTTCGCCTTCGACGCCAAGCTGCTGGCGGACGCGCTCGCCGAGGTCACCACGGACAACTCGCAGGGCGAGGAGTACCTGACCGACACCCTGGAGATCCTGCGCCGGGCCGGGCACCGGGTGGGCGCCGTGGTCGCCGACGACTACCGCGACATCCTCGGCATCAACGACCGGGTGCAGCTCGCCCACGCCCGCCGGCTGCTGAACGACCGGCTGCTGGAGCGGGCGATGCGGGCCGGCGTGACCGTGGTGGACCCGGCGACCACCTGGTTCGACGTGCAGGTCTCCTACGAGCCGGACGCGGTGGTGCTGCCCAACACCCAGCTGCAGGGCTCCACCCACCTCGGCGAGGGCTGCGAGGTCGGCCCGAACTCGACGATCAAGGACACCCGGATCGGCGCCGGGGCGCGTGTGAGCAACACCACGGCGGACCGCGCCGAGATCGGCGACCACGCCGCCGCCGGCCCGTACGCGTACCTGCGCCCGGGCGCCCGGCTGGCCCGCAAGGCCAAGGTCGGCACCTACGTCGAGGTGAAGAACTCGGAGCTGGGCGAGGGCGCCAAGGTCCCGCACCTCTCCTACATCGGCGACGCCACCATCGGCGAGGGCAGCAACGTCGGCGCCGCCTCCGTCACCGTGAACTACGACGGGGTCAACAAGCACCGCACGGTCATCGGTGCGCACTGCCGTACCGGATCCGACAACATGTTCATCGCGCCGGTCACGGTGGGCGACGGCGCCTACACCGCGGCCGGTTCGGTGATCGCCAGCGACGTTCCGCCCGGCGCCCTCGGCGTCGGCCGGGCCCAGCAGCGGAACATCGCCGGCTGGGTGCAGCGCAAGCGCGCGGGCACCACGTCCGCGCAGGCCGCACAGGCCGCGACGGAGCGCGACGAGCGGTCCGCGACGGAGGCCTGAGCCGGCGGGCGGAGGTCCGGCGGACGGTCCCGAGGCGGACGGTTCGCGAGCGGGCGCGTAACCTTGGGGTCATACGTGCGCCATTGGGCCTACCGCCCGTGTCCAGGCGTACCGACAATTCCCCGACCCCTCTCGCCGGCTGGCGGACGCCTGCCCGCGGTACGGACGGGATCGGCGTCAGCAACGCGAGGAGACGGTGGCAGTGAGCGGGATCACGACGTCGGGCGAGAAGAAGCTGAAGCTCTTCTCCGGCCGTGCCCACCCGGAGCTGGCGAAGGAGGTGGCCGCGTCGCTGGGGACCGAACTGGTTCCGACCAAGGCCCTGGACTTCGCCAACGGTGAGATCTACGTCCGCTTCCTGGAGTCGGCCCGCGGTGCCGACTGCTTCGTGATGCAGAGCCACACGGCTCCCATCAACCAGTGGATCATGGAGCAGCTGATCATGATCGATGCTCTGAAGCGGGCCTCCGCCCGGAGCATCACCGCGATCCTGCCGTTCTACGGGTACGCCCGCCAGGACAAGAAGCACCTGGGCCGCGAGCCGATCTCGGCCCGGCTGGTCGCCGACCTGCTGCGCCAGGCGGGCGCCGACCGGCTGATGGCCGTGGACCTGCACACCGCGCAGATCCAGGGCTTCTTCGACGGCCCGGTGGACCACCTGTTCGCGCTGCCGCTGCTGGCCGACTACGTGGGCGAGCGGGTCGACCGCGGCAAGCTCACCGTGGTCTCCCCGGACGCCGGCCGGGTCAAGGTGGCCGACCAGTGGTGCGACCGGCTGGACGCGCCGCTGGCGATCATCCACAAGCGCCGCGACATGACCCAGGCCAACACCATCCTGTCGGCCGAGGTCGTCGGCGACGTCAGGGACCGGGTCTGCGTCCTGGTCGACGACATGATCGACACCGCCGGCACGATCTGCGCCGCCGCCGACGCGCTGTTCGAGGCCGGTGCCGCGGACGTCCTGGTGGCCGCCACCCACGGTGTGCTCTCCGGCCCCGCCGCGGACCGCCTGAAGAACTCCCGGGTCAGCGAGTTCGTGTTCACCAACACCCTGCCGACCCCGGCCTCGCTGCAGCTGGACAAGATCACCACGCTGTCGATCGCCCCGTCCATCGCCGCCGCGATCCGCGAGGTGTTCGAGGAGGGCTCGGTCACGAGCCTCTTCGAGGGCGTGCACTGACCAAGCCCCGTGTGCGCGGCCCCGGTTCCCAGCGGACCGGGGCCGCGGCCGATTTCGCGAGAGGGCGCCGCTCCGGTTAGACTCGTGAAACTGCTCGGCGAGGGATGCCGTGTGCCCGCTCCGCGGGTGCCCGCTCCGTGATCGACGCGCTGCCGGCTCCGGAATCCCGGGCCCCGGCAGAGGTCGTGCGCCGCCGAGTGACCCCCGAACGTTATGAGGGTGTGGTCCCGGCGGTTTTTCGCGTTGCCTGCACCCCCGCGCCAGCTTTCACGAGGAGTGCAGTCGTGTCCGAGATCCGCCTTGCCGCCGAGACCCGTACCGAGTTCGGCAAGGGTGCCGCCCGTCGCGCCCGCCGTGCCGGCTTCGTCCCCGGTGTCGTCTACGGTCACGGCCACGCGCCGGTTCACCTGAACCTGCCCGGCCACGACCTGATGATGGCCCTGAAGACCCCGAACGCCCTGCTGGTCGTGCCGATCGAGGGCAAGGACGAGTACGTGCTGCCGAAGGCCGTCCAGCGCGAGGCCATCAAGCGCACCATCGAGCACGTCGACCTGCTGCTGGTCAAGCGCGGCGAGAAGGTCACCGTCGAGGTTCCGGTCCACACCGAGGGCGAGCTGGCCCCGGGCGGCAACCTGCTGGAGCACGTCCTCCAGGCCCTGCCGATCGAGGCCGAGGCCACCCACCTGCCCGAGGCCGTCACCGTCTCGGTCGAGGGCCTGGAGGCCGGCGCCTCGGTCCACGCCAAGGACATCGCCCTGCCGAACGGCGTCTCGCTGGCCGTCGAGGCCGACGCCGTCGTGCTGCAGGTCATCGCCGCCCAGGCCGCCCCGGCCGAGGATGAGGCCGCCGAGGCCGAGGCCGGCGCCGAGGCCTGAGCCTCTCGCACAGTCCGGACCGCTGCCCCGGTCGCTCCCGCTGGAGCGGCCGGGGCAGCGGCGTGTCCGGGATGATGGCGGTGAACATGACCACGAGGAGCGGTGGGATGAACGACGAATCGTACGAGGGGCCCTGGCTGGTGGTGGGGCTGGGCAACCCCGGGGAGCAGTACGCCCGCAACCGGCACAACATCGGGTTCATGGTGGTGGACCTGCTGGCCGCGCGGATGGGCGCGAAGTTCAAGGCCCACAAGAGCCGGGCGCAGGTCGCCGAGGGGCGGCTGGCGGGGCGGCGGGTGGTGCTCGCCAAGCCGCAGTCGTTCATGAACCTCTCCGGCGGCCCGGTCACCGCGCTGCGCGACTTCTACAAGGCGCCGGTCTCCGCGCTGGTGGCCGTCCACGACGAACTGGACATCGACTACGCGGCGCTGCGGCTGAAGCTCGGCGGCGGCGACAACGGCCACAACGGGCTGAAGTCCATCACCAAGTCGCTCGGCCCCGAGTACCACCGGGTGCGGTGCGGGATCGGCCGTCCGCCGGGCCGCATGGAGGTCGCGGACTTCGTGCTGAAGGACTTCTCCGCGACCGAGCGCAAGGACCTGGAGTGGTTCGTGGACCGCTCGGCGGACGCGGTGGAGGCGCTGCTCTCCGAGGGCCTGGAGCGGGCCCAGTCGTCGTACAACTCCTGACGTGCGGTCAGGGCCGCCCGCGGGGGAAGGGCGGTGGTCCGGCTGCGCAACAGTCGTACAACTCTTGGTCGGCCAAACCTGAATACCTGTGAGAAACCTGTGCGGATCGGATAGCGTCGGGCCAGTACGCGAACGGGTTGGGGAGTTCTCGATGCGGAGTTTGCGGCCGGTCCGGCGCCTTCGGCGGATCCGGGTGGTGCGGCTGGGGAAGCTCGGACGACGGGTGGGCACGGTGGGTGCGCTGGGCACCGCGGGCGCGCTCGGCGCTGCCGGGATGCTGCTGGGCGCGGCCGGTGCGGCGCACGCCGACCCGATCGCGGAACCCGATCCGGGTGTGGTGTCCCCGGAGCCCGTCTCGGCGCAGCTCGGTCCGGTGCTCGGCAGTTCGGTCGGCGGTGACGCGGGCCTGCTGGCCGTCGGCGGCGGGCTGGTCGTGGCGGCCGGCGGCGCGGCCCTGTGGGTCAAGCGCCACCGCGCGGGCGCCGCGGGGGAGTGAGGGCGCGATCGTGCCGCAGGGGCCGGGGACCGAGCTGATCGGTCCCCGGCCCCTCCGGTTTTTTTCGCCGGACGTGTCACCCGTTTCCGTCCGCCGGTGCGTCTGGTTGGCATGAAGCGCGAATCGATGCGGCCGGGGGGCTTCACCGGAGACGCCCGGCGGGACGATCCGTTCGACGAGTTCGTCGCGGCGCGGTACCAGGCGCTGCTCCGCGGCGCGTTCCTGATCACGGGGGACATCCACGACGCGCGGGACCTGCTGCACGACGCCCTGTCCCGGGTGTACGTGCGGCGCGGCGCGATCCGCGAGCCGGGCGCGGCCGAGGCGTACGTCCGCCGGGCGATGGTCCGCACTCACGTCTCGCGCTGGCGGCGCACCCGTCGTGAGGTGCTGACGCCGCTGCTGCCGGACTCCCCGGTGGCGGCGGCGGACCCCCGGGACGAGGAGCTGGAGGCGGCGCTCCGGTCGCTGCCGCCCCGTCAGCGGACGGCGGTGGTGCTGCGGTACTACGTCGACCTGCCGGTGGCCCAGGTGGCCGAGGAGCTCGGCTGTTCGACCGCGACGGCCAAGACCCACCTGGCGCGCGCGATGAGGACGCTTCGGCAGGAGCTGGCACCGGTACGGGAGATGGTGTGTCATGAGGGGTGAGGGGAGGGGACCGGAGCCGGACGCGTTCGAGGAGGAACTCGTCGTCCGCCTCGACGCCCGGGCGGGGCAGTTGTCCGGCGGCCGGCCGCCGCTGGCGGAGCTGCGGAGCGCGGGACGGCGCCGGGCCCGTCGCGGGCTGCTGCGCCGGGTGGCCGCGGGGGCGGTGGTGCTGCTGGTCGGGGTGGGGGCGCTGACGCAGCTGGAGTCCTTCGCGGGCGCCGGGCGGCCGGTGCCGGCCTGGGGCGGCGAGAGCGGACCGGAGGACGACGACCCGGGCGGGCTGTCAGGCGTCTGCCGAGGCGGGCCCGCCTCGCTGCGCGAGTACACCTGGGAGCAGATCCACGGCCTGGCACCGACTCCCCCGCTTCCGTCCGGCGACGACGGGTCGTGGGACACCCCGGCCCCGGAGATGACCGCCAAGCTGGAGCAGATCATCCGCCGCAGCCTGGTGGTGGCCAACGCGGTCAGGCGGTTCGGCGAGCGGATGTACCCGGATTCCTGGTTCGGCGCCTGCAGCGACTGGACGACCAACACGGTCTACGTGATGCGGGCGCCGGGGAGCGACCTCGACATCGCGCTCGCGAAGGCCGTCCCGCACTCCGGCGTCACCCTCAAGTTCGTGGACGTGGCCCGTTCGCGGAAGTCCTACGAGGCCGTGGCGGAGCGGATCAAGTCCACGGACGCCGGCTACTGGGCCCAGCGGAACGTGACGATCACCGACGTCTGGATCTCGCCGGACGGTGCCGGGCTGATCGTCATCACCCAGCAGGTCGAGGCGGCCCGCGCGCAGATCCTGGCCCGGTACGGGGCGGGGCTGGTGATCGAGGTGAGACCGCGCTACTGACCGGGGAGGGGAGAGGATTTCATCGGGGCGGGCCGGATTCGGGGGCGGTCCGGAACGGGGGAGGGCCCCGCGACGTACTCGGTACAGCGGAAGGGCAGGATCTGGATGGTGACGTGGGGGAGTTCGGTCACCTCGACCAGATAGTCGAG
>NZ_JBHYUU010000156.1:11531-19138 GCF_042749955.1 Kitasatospora sp. NPDC059462
GCGGCAGGGCTTGGCCGCCCGCGACGTGGGGGGGGTGGTCGGTTCGCTCGGCGCGGGCCGGTCGGGGGGGGCGGGGCGCGCGGGCGGGGCCGCCCCGCCCGGCGCCCACCCCCCCCCCCCCCGGGGGCCCTGGGGCGTCCGGGGTGCCGGTCAGCCGGTGTTGCGCAGGCCGGCGGCGATGCCGTTGACGGTCAGCAGCAGCGCCCGGGCCCGCAGCGGGTCCTCCTGGCGGCCGGTGGCGACCTCCTCGCGCTGCCGGCGCAGCAGCGCGACCTGGAGGTAGGAGATCGGGTCGAGGTAGGCGTCGCGGACCGCGAAGGTCTGCTTGAGCACCGGGTTGTGCTCCAGCAGCTCGTTCTCCCCGGTCAGGCGGAGCACCTCGCGCAGGGTGAGGTCGTGCTCGGCCTGGATCTGCTCGAAGACGTGGTGCAGCTCGTCGGGCACCAGCTGCTCGACGTAGTGGCGGGCGATCCGCAGGTCGGTCTTGGCCAGCGTCATGGCGACGTTGGACAGGAAGTTGCGGAAGAAGTGCCACTGGCCGTACATCTCGTCGAGCACGTCGCCCAGGCCGGCCTCGCGGGCGGCGGCCAGGCCGGCGCCGACGCCGTACCAGCCGGGGACGATCTGGCGGGACTGGGTCCAGCCGAACACCCACGGGATGGCCCGCAGGCCGTCCAGGCCGGCGCCGGAGTCGGGGCGGCGGGACGGGCGGGAGCCCAGGTGCAGCGAGGCGAGCTGGTCGACCGGGGTGGCGGCGAAGAAGTACTTCGGCAGGTCGTCCTGCTCGACCAGGGCCCGGTAGGAGGTGTGCGCGGCCTCGGAGACCCGGTCCATGGCGGCGTCCCAGCGGGCCAGCTCCTCGGGGGCCTGGCGCGGGGCGGTGTGCAGCGCGGAGGCGGCCAGCGTGGCGGAGAGGGTCAGTTCGAGGTTCTCCCGGGCCAGCGAGGGCAGCAGGTACTTGTCGGAGATGACCTCGCCCTGCTCGGTGACCTTGATCTCGCCCTCCAGGGTGCCCCACGGCTGGGCCAGGATGGCCTCGTGGGAGGGGCCGCCGCCGCGGCCGACGGTGCCGCCGCGGCCGTGGAAGAGCCGCAGCCGGATGCCGTAGCGGTGGGCGACGTCGCGCAGCCGGCGCTGGGCGCGGTGGATCTCCCACTGGGAGGTGGTGATGCCGCCGAACTTCGAGGAGTCGGAGTAGCCGAGCATGACCTCCTGGACGTCGCCGCGCAGCGAGACGAGCAGCCGGTAGGAGGGGTCGGAGAGCATCTCGTCGAGGATCCGGTCGGCCTGCTGGAGCTCGTCGGTGGTCTCCAGCAGCGGCACGATGCCGATCTTGGCGATCCCGGCGTGAAGGTCGATCAGGCCGGCCTCGCGGGCGAGCACGGTGGCGGCGAACACGTCGTCGGCGCCCTGGCACATCGAGATGATGTACGACTCGACGATCTCGTCGCCGAACCGCTCGAAGCCCTCGCGGATGGTGGTGAAGACGCCGAGGGTCTTGGCGCCGGCGGCGTCCAGCGGGGCCGGGGTGGGCGCGAGCGGGCGGCGCGAGCGCAGCTCCTTGGCGAGCAGCCGCTGACGGTACTCGCGGGGCATGTCGGCGTAGCGCCAGGCCTCCTCGCCGAGCCGGTCGAAGAGCTGGCCGAGCGCGTGGTGGTGGGCCTCGGCGTGCTCGCGCACGTCCATGGTGGCGAGCTGCAGGCCGAACGCCTCGATGGTGCGGATGGCGCGGGCGAGCCGGCCGTCGGCGATCAGCTCGCCGCGGTGGGCGCGCAGCGAGTCCTGGATCATCCGCAGGTCGGCGACGAGCTCGCGGGTGCCGAGGTAGTCGCGGCCCTCGACGTGCGGGGTGCCGCCGGCCAGGCGCTCGCGGGTGTTCTCCAGCTTGAGCCGGATGCAGGTGGCCTTGAGGCGGTACGGCTCCTCGGCGTTCATCCGCTTGTAGCGCGGGCTCAGCTCGGGGAGCAGCTGGAGGTCGGTGTTGAGCGAGGCGAGCAGTTCGACGGAGGCGCCGGCCAGCCGCTCCGAGGTGGAGAGGGTGCCGCGCAGGTCGTCGATGGCGGCGAGGGCGTCCTTGATGCCGTACTCGTGCTGGAGGTTGAGGACGTCCCAGGTGACCTGCGGGGTGACGTTGGGGTTGCCGTCGCGGTCGCCGCCGATCCAGGTGCCGAAGGTGAGCGGGCGCACGCCGTCGGGCAGCTCCAGGCCGACCCGGGCGAGTTCCTCGTGCAGCTCCTCCAGGACCTGCGGGACGGCGTCGCGGTAGAGCTCGTCGAGGTAGTAGACGGCGTTGCGGGCCTCGTCGGTGGGCTCCGGGCGGGCGATGCGCAGCTCGTCGGTCTGCCAGAGCAGGTCGATGACCTCGGCGAGGCGGCGGTCGGCCTGGCGGCGGGCGGAGGAGGTGCGGGCCGGGTCGGCCTGGGAGAGGCCGGCGGCGATCTCCTCGCGGTGGATGCGGTCGAGCAGCTCGCCGATCCGGCGGAGCTTGTTGAGGACGCTGCGGCGGGCGGCCTCGGTCGGGTGCGCGGTGAAGACCGGGCGGACGGCGAGGTGGGCCAGGGTGTCGCCGAGGTGCTTGGGGTCGGCGTCGGCCAGCTGGTCGGCGGTCTGCGCGAGCAGCGAGCCCTCGCGGGCGCGGCGGGTGGCGAACTCGCGGCCGCGGTGCACCTGCTCGGTGACGTTGGCGAGGTGGAAGTACGTGGAGAAGGCGCGCACCAGCTTGGCGGCGGTCTCCAGATCGATGTCGGAGAGCAGTTCGGCGGTGGCCTCGCCGTTGGTGCGGCTGAGCAGCCGGACCTGTTCGACCAGGCCGAGCAGCTGGGGACCTTCCTGGCGGACCAGCGTCTCGCCGAGCAGGTCGCCGAGGCGACGGATGTCCGCGCGCAATGCGGCGTTGTCGGCGACCACGGGGGTCGGGTTGTCCGCCTGGCTGGGGACCGGAGCGGTCACGGCTGGCTCCCTCGGGGTGGTGGGGTGTTCGGCAACGGCTCATCGTCACAGGGCCGCCCCGCGTGTGGCGGGTGTGACGCGTGCGGACCGCGCTGTCCGACGCGACCAGCATAGGTGTCGTCCGGTGCGCTGTCCGCGAAGTGGCCGGATGGCGGACAGGCATGCCCCGGGACCGTATGTGGTCTGGACCACTGAAGCCGGTCGGGCGGCGGCCCGGAAGGGTTTGCGGCGCGACCCGGTGGGGGAGGGGCCGGGGCGCGCCGTAGTCTGTGGGGCATGAGCAAGTCGCCTGGGGAGCGAGCGCGGGACCGGTCGTCGTTCTTGTGGTGGCCGCGGCGGCGCAGCGCCCTCCTGGACGCCGGGCTCGCCGCGCTGGCGGCGCTGGAGTGCGCCGGCAGCTCGATCACCTACATCGGCAGCCGGGTCCACCTCGGCGCGGCGGCCGAGATCGCGGTCGGGATGTTCGCCGCGCTGGCCGGCGCCACCCTGGTGGTGCGGCGGCGCTGGCCGGTCGTCCCGGTGGTGGTCGCGCTGCTCGTGATGCCGGCCGTGCCCAGCATGGTGCTGCTGCTGGTGGCGCTGTACACGCTGGCCGAGACCTGGGAGTGGCCCTCGCGCCGCCGGCGGGTGGTGGCGCTCTCCGCGCTCGCCTACGCCGAGACGGCCGGGGTGATCCTCATGTCGATGCTCAACCCCGGCGAGCCCGCGACCGAGCAGCCGCCGTTCTGGGGCCAGGTGGTGCTGTCGCTGCTGGTGGCGGCCGGGGCGACCGCGGTGCCGGTGGTGACCGGCCTGTACGTCGGCGCCCGGCGGCGGCTGATCGACTCCCTCAAGGACCGCGCGCACGGCCTGGAGACCGAGCTGGACCTGCTGGCCGAGCAGGCCCGCGAGCGCGCCCGCCGGGCCCGGCTGGAGGAGCGCACCCGGATCGCCCGGGAGATGCACGACGTGGTGGCGCACCGGGTCTCGCTGATGGTGGTGCACGCCGGGGCGCTGGAGCGGATCGTGGCCAAGGACCCGGAGAAGGCGGCGCAGAGCGCCAAGCTGATGGGCGAGGTCGGCCGGCAGGCGCTCAACGAGCTGCGCGAGATCCTCGGGGTGCTGCGGATGTCCGAGGAGAACGCGCCGGAGCCGGACTCGCTGACCGGGCTGCCCCGGCTGGTCGACCAGTCCCGGGCGGCCGGGATGGCCGTCACCCTGACCGTCAGCGGCAGCCGGCAGGAGTTCACCGGCGAGGCCGAACAGACCGCGTACCGGGTGGTGCAGGAGGGGCTGACCAACGCCCACAAGCACGCCGGCGGCGCTCAGGTGTCGGTGCTGCTCGCCTACGCGCCGAACGGTGTGCGGGTGAGCGTGGTGAACGCCTGCCCGGGCGGCGAACGGGCCGCCGCCGCGCTGCCCAGCGGCGGCAACGGGCTGGTCGGGATGCGCGAGCGGGTGGTCGCGCTCGGCGGCACCTTCTCGGCCGGGCCGGAGCGGGACGGCGGGTTCCGGGTGGAGGCGGTGCTGCCGTCGCGGCTGGCGGTCCGCCAGGACCGGCTGGTCTAGGGTCTGTCTCCTGGGCGTGCCCCGGGCCCGGACCGCTCAGGCGTCGTCCGCGGTGCGCAGCCGTTCCGGGGCGGTGCCCAGGACCAGCGCGGTGATCGCCTGGTCGACGCCGTGGCCGAGGAACCACTCGCCGGTGTGGTCGAGGCTGTGGACCCGGCCCTCCTCGTCGATCGCCAGCAGCGCCTGCCCGTACGCCTCCTCGCCCAGCGGGGCGACCCGGACGTCCAGGGCGCGGCCGAGGTCGGCCAGGGTGCGCGGCTGGTGCAGGCCGCACAGCGGGTCGATCAGGAACGGCGTGCGGGCCAGCTGCCGGCCGGGGCCGGCCAGGTCGAAGGCGAGGCCGCCGAACTCGGCCCAGGCCTCCACCGCCGCCGGGAACACCGCGTGCTGGACGCCGGCCGGGCTGCCGTACCCGACCAGGGTGTCGGCCCATTCCTCGGCCTGCCGGATCTGCCAGCGCCCGGGGTGCCAGCCGGCCGCCTTGAGCTCGGCGGCGACGTCGGCCGGGAAGCGCGGGCGGGTCCGCAGCGCGGGGCCGCCGGGCGCGGCCGGGGACGGGGAGGGGGCGGGCGGATTCAGGACGGGCTCCGGTGGCTCGGGGACGGGGGACGGGCGGTGCGTCGCACGGCCGGCGCGTGGGCGGCCGCGGGGCGGACCGGTCAGCCGGCGGCGGCCGGGCCGACCGTGACGAGCTGTACGGTGAAGTGCTCCAGCAGCGGCAGGCAGGAGCGGCACGGCGGTGCGTGGGTGCCGTGCGCGGGATCGTGCTCCTCGCGGATCCGCACGGTGGTCAGCCGGGCACCCTTGAGCGCCTTGCGCGCCTCGTGCAGGCTCATCGGCTTGCGGGCGGCGCGCTTGGAGCGCCGGCCGTCCACCGAGGTCAGGTACCGGGAGAGCAGGACCGCCTCCGGGCAGCGGCCGGTGAAGCGCTCGCGGTGCTCCGGCGGCAGCGCGTCGAGGAAGTCGCCGACCAGCGGGTGCAGCGCGGGACGGCGGTCCGACTTGTCGCCGGCCAGGGTGTGCACCTCGCCGCCCTTGAGCGACAGCGCGGCGGCGACGGCGGGCAGCAGGCTGTCGCGGTGGTGGCGCAGCAGCGGTGGCCCGGCCGGTTCCCCGGTGGTCATGGCGTCGCCCTCCTCGTCGTCCCGCTCGTCGTCCGTCCGTCCGCCTCCCGCCCGGCCCTTCCGCCCGGCCCGGTGTGGCACGGCTGTCAGGGGCCAGCCTGTCAAATGACACTGACAACCGCACATCCGGGGTGCGGCGCGCGGAGCCGACGGGCGGGCGGACACGCGATGTCGGCCGGATCCACACCGCACGATCACGACTCGTCCCCGGGTCTCCCGGATCCGCGCCCCCGGCACCCCGCCGGCGCTCCGCCACCCCGGGTGCGGCGAGGGGGCGTTCCCGGTCGCCGGACGGGCCGCGGACGGGCCGCCGACGCGGGCGGGCGGCGGCGGCCCCGGCGGCCCGGGCCGCGGCACGCACCCGCCACCCGCCGGCCACCCACTGGTCACGTCCGGGCGTGCCGGGCGGGGGGCCGGGCCGAGGGCGCACCCCCTACGCTGGTTTCCGACAAGCGCACCGAGAACATGCAGCAGCCAGTGGGGGCTCCCAGATGACGACAGGTCGGCCCGGCGTCGCCGCCGCACCGAACGCGGCGTACGCAGGTCAGGTGGTGCAGTTCCCGGACCCGGTCCGCGCGGAGCGGCACCCCGCCGGGGTCCGGGTGGACGAGTACGGCTACCCGGACTTCGGCCCCTACGCCGCCGCGGCGGCCGAGGTCGCCGACCCGCCGGCCGGCTTCGGCGTCGACGAGCTGCGGCTGACCGACTACGTCTCGGCCAACGCCGCGCTGTTCACCCAGGGCCACCCGCTCTGGGCCGATCTGGAGACCGCCGTCGCCACCCCGCCCGGCTGGACCTGGCACCACGCGGTCGGCGGCGCCGCGCCCGGCTGGCGGCGGATGGAACTGGTCCCGGTCGAGGTCAAGGCGCTGCTGCGGCACCACGGCGGCCTGGCCACCTCCTCCGCCGACCACGGGCGCCGCGGCACCCGGCCGCTGCAGGAGAAGCGGCCGGTGCACTTCTCGCTCGCCAAGGACGGCGGCGACCCGATCGGCGTCACCGAGGACCTCGTGCAGCGCGCCGAGGAGCGGCTGGGCCACCGGCTGCCCGGTGCCTACCGCACCTTCCTCAAGCTCGGCGGCGGCCGCGCCCCGGTCGGCGTGGCGCTCGACCCGGAGCTCGGGCTGCTGCTCGACCAGCCGTTCCTGACGCTCACCGAGGAGTACGGCACCGAGGACGTCGTCTACGCCAACAAGTGCCTGCGCGACCACCTCACCAAGGACTACCTCGGCATCGCCTACGCCCAGGGCGGCATCGTGGCGCTGAAGGTGCGCGGCGAGCGGGCCGGCTCGGTCTGGTTCTGCCTCTACGACGACGCCCGTGACACCGGGGCGCCGGAGGCGGCCGAGGACCGGGTGGGCCGGCTGCTGCTGCCCTGCGGGGAGGACTTCGACGCCTTCCTGCTGCGGCTGGCGGGGAGCCCGGCGGAGCTGGAGACGGTCGCCGGGCTGATGGTGGACGGCGGCTTCGCCCGTGCCGTTCCGGTGGGCTGACATGGCGTCCGCGGTGGTCGTCGAGGGTGTGGAACGAGCGGGGACGATGGGGACAGGGGTGAACCGGGCGTGGTGACGTACGCGCAGGCGCAGGAGCTCGCCGAGGAGTGGATCAACGGCGGGGTGCCGCGGGAGCGGCAGCGCGAGGTGCGGGTCCGGGAGTTCGACCTGGGCTTCGTCTGCTGGGCGGTGCAGCCCGGTGACGGCGCGGGCGGCGCCGAGGGCGAGGCCAGGCTGGTGATCGCCCGGGACTCCGGCGCCAGCACGCTCTGGCCCGCGCTGCCCGTCAACGAGGTGGTCCGGCAGTACGAGGAGACCTACGGGCGGCCGGTCGCGGCCAACCCGGCCGGTGCGGCCAGGCCCGCGCCGGGGCCGGTCGAGGCGACGTCCTTCCTGCTCAGCCCGCCGCAGTGGCTGCGGGAGGCCGGCGAGGCGGCGCTCACCGCGGAGGCGGAGCGGCTGGGGACGGGGGCGCCCGCCGCGTCCGCGACCC
>NZ_JBHYUU010000157.1:0-19049 GCF_042749955.1 Kitasatospora sp. NPDC059462
CCCCGGCCCCGGCACCCGCGCGCTCCGCCGCCTCGGCGGCCGCCGCCGCAGCCGCCGCCAGCGCGGCGGCCTGCGCCAGCCGGGCCTCCTCGGCCCGCTGCAGCGCCTCCTCCGCCCGGCGCCGCTGCTCCTCGCGCGCCAGCTCGCGCTGCCGCTGGAGCTCCGCCCGGGCGGCCGCCTCCTCGGCGAGCCGCTTGCGCTCGGCCTCCTCGGCCGCCTTGCGCGCCTCCTCCTCGGCGCGCCGCGCGGCTTCCTCCTCCGCCCGGCGGCGGGCCTCCTCCTCGGCCTTCTTCCGGGCCTCCTCGGCCGCCTTGCGCGCGGCCTCGGCGGCGGCCCGCTCGGCCTCCTCCTTGGCCAGCCGCTCCTTCTCCGCCTGCTCGGCCCGCAGCTGCGCCAGCACCTCCTGGCGCTTGCGCTCGGCGGCCTCCTCCTCGGCGCGCTTGCGGGCCTCCTCCTCGGCCCGGCGACGCGCCTCCTCGGCCGCCTTGCGCTCCTGCTCGGCGCGGGCGGCCTTCTCCTGCTCGGAGAGCGGCAGCTCGCGGTCGAGCCGGTGGCGGATCGAGGTGGTGACGACGCCGGGGGCCTGGCTGCCGTCGACGACGAGGTAGCGCGCCGGGTCGGCGGCGGCGAGCGCCAGGAAGCCGGAGCGGACCCGCTGGTGGAACTCGGTCGGCTCGGACTCCAGCCGGTCCAGCGCCTCGGTGAAGCGCTCCCGGGCCCGGGTCGGGTCGACGTCCAGGACGACGGTCAGGTCGGGCAGCAGCCCGCCGGTCGCCCAGCGCGAGATCCGGGCGACCTCGGTGGCGGCCAGGTCGCGGCCGGCGCCCTGGTAGGCGATGGACGAGTCCATGTACCGGTCGGTGATGACCACCGCGCCGCGGGCCAGCGCCGGGCGGATCACGTTCTCGACGTGCTCGGCCCGGTCGGCCGCGTAGATGAGGGCCTCGGCGCGGTGCGACAGGCCGGTGTTGCCGACGTCCAGGACCAGCCCGCGCAGCCGCTGGCCGACCGGGCTGCCGCCGGGCTCGCGGGTGAGCACCACCTCGTGGCCCTTGCCGCGGATCCACTCGGCGAGCGCCTGCGCCTGGGTGGACTTGCCGGCGCCGTCGCCGCCCTCCAGGGCGATGAAGAACCCGGTGCCCGCCCGGTGCGGGGCCGGGCCGGTGGCGCCGCGCACCGCGTCGGCCAGGTCGCGGCCGAACGGGACGGTGCCGCGCCGGTCGTCGGTGCGCAGCAGCACGACGGCGGCCAGCACCAGGGTGAGCAGTCCGGCGGTGGCGACCGCGAGGGCCGCGCCGCCGTGGATGAAGGTGAACGCGCCGGGCTCGACCGTGCCGTACTCGACGTCCCCGTAGGCGGCGGCGATCAGCGGGACGCCGACCAGCGCGGCGCCGACGACGACCCGCAGCACCGCGTACAGGTGCTCGGTGACCTGCGGCAGCCGGACCTCCTCGACCTCCTGGGCGAGCAGGGTGCGGCCGGTGGAGATCACCACTCCGGCGGCCAGCGCGGCCAGCACGGTGAGCAGCAGGACGAGCACGAAGTCCGCCACCAGGCCGGCCAGGATCAGCGCGACGCCCTCGGTGATCAGGGCGAGCGCGAGCAGCCGGCGGCGGGAGAGCGCGGGCAGGACGCCCCGGGTGAGCCGGATGCCGAGCGCGGGGACGCCGGCGGCGGCCAGCGCCAGCAGGCCGTAGCCGATCGGCCCGGCGCCGTGCTCGACGGCGGTCAGCAGGGACAGCGCGGCGACCCCGGCCATCGTGGCGTACCCGGCGGAGACCGCGAAGGTGAAGTACGGGGCGGAGCCGGTGCGGCCCTTGGCGAGGGCGGGGCCGGGGGACGCGTCGGTCGGGGCGCGCAGGCCCCGCAGCGGCGGGACCGGCCGCACCCGGGCCGGGCCGCCGGGCAGCTCCTGGAGGTGGACCCGGGCGGCCGAGACGGCGAACAGGGCGGCCGCGCCGAGGGCGGCGAAGGTGGTCTGGTGGGCGCGCAGCCAGTCCGAGCCGAGAGCGGCGAAGACGTTGTTGAGCAGCGTCAGCGCGACCAGCGCGGCGGCGCCGAGCGGCACGGTGGCCCAGCCGGTGCGGTGGTCGAGGGTGCGGACGGTGTCCAGGTTGGCGGCGGACGGGCGCCGCTCGGCCACCGGGGCGTACGCGTCGGCGGGCGGCAGCAGCCCCGGGACGGCGGCGGCCCTGGCGATCGCCCAGACCCGCTCGGCCGCGCCGGTCAGGAAGACGGTGGCGAGCAGGAGCCAGGTCGCGGCGCCGGAGGGCTCCTGACCGGACCCCAGCCAGACGACCCACCAGGGGGCGACGCCGATCAGCACGGCGCGCATCGCGTCGGCCCCGAACAGGGTCCAGCGCCGGTCGAGCTTCCCGTCGAGCAGCCCGTGCACCGGGCCGAGCAGGGCGGCGCCGACCAGTCCGGTGGCGGCCAGCCGGGTGGCGAGGACGGCGGCGACCGCGAAGGCGAGGCTGCGCGGCAGGTCGCCGAAGGAGCGGCCGAGCACGGCGGCGACCACGGTGAGCATGAGCAGCACCAGCAGGCCGAGCCGGTCGGCGGTGCCGCCGATCAGCTGGGTGATCCACAGCCGCCGGAAGGGGCGCAGCCGCAGCAGCGCCCGGATCCGCTCGCCGGCGGTTCCGGCGGGCGCGGTCTCCGGCCGGTCGGGCGTGCCGGTACCGGCGGCCGCCGCGGCGCTGGGGGTGGGCTGCTCCTCGCTCGTCATACGGTCAGCGTAGCGGTCGGGCATCGCGCAAAAGAGGGGAGCGCGGCTCCGGAAGGACCTCGCCACCGTGTTGTGACGATCCGCGCACGACCCTGTCACGCCGGTCCCGGGGGAACGGTCCGGGGCCGCCGGAGCCGCGCCTGGGGAACGGTCCGGGCCCGCCGGGCCCGCGCCGGGGGAACGGTCCGGGGCCGCCCGGGTGCGACCGACCGGGGGTCAGCCCTCGTCGGTGGCGGTGGTCCCGCTCGCCGCGGTCTTGCTCGCGGCGGCCTTGGCCGTGGTCTTCTTGGCCGCCGCCGTCTTGGTGGCCGCCTTCTTCGTGGTGGTGGTCTTCTTCGCCGCCGTCTTGGCCGCCGTGGTGGTCTTCTTGGCGGCGGTCTTGGCCGTGGTCTTCTTGGCCGCGGCCTTCTTGGCGGGAGCCTTCTTCGCCGTCTTCTTCACCGGCCCGCGCGCCCGCTTCTCGGCGAGCAGTTCGTAGCCGCGCTCGGGGGTGATCGTCTCGACCGCGTCGTCCTTGCGGAGCGTGGCATTGGTCTCGCCGTCGGTCACGTACGGCCCGAACCGGCCGTCCTTGACCACCACCGGACGCTCGCTGACCGGGTCGGTGCCCAGTTCCTTGAGCGGCGGCGCGGCGGCGGCCCGGCCGCGCTGCTTGGGCTGGGCGTAGATCGCCAGCGCCTCCTCCAGCGTGACCGTGAACAGCTGGTCCTCACCGGTGAGCGAACGGGAGTCGGTGCCGCGCTTGAGGTACGGGCCGTAGCGGCCGTTCTGCGCGGTGATCTCCACGCCCTCCGGGTCGACGCCGACCACGCGCGGCAGCGAGAGCAGCTTCAGCGCGTCCTCCAGCGTGACGGTGTCCAGCGACATCGTCTTGAAGAGGGAGGCGGTGCGCGGCTTGACCGCGTTCTTGCCGGTCTTGGGCGTGCCCTCGGGCAGGATCTCGGTGACGTACGGGCCGTAGCGGCCGTCCTTGGCGACGAGCATGTTGCCGCTGACCGGGTCCGCGCCGAGCTCGTAGTCGCCGCTGGGGCGGGCCAGCAGCTCCTCGGCCAGCTCGACGGTCAGCTCGTCCGGCGGCAGCTCGTCCGGGATGTCGGCGCGCTGGCCGGGCTCGCCCTCGACCTCGGAGGCGCGCTCCACGTACGGGCCGTAGCGGCCGACCCGCAGGGTGATGTCGTCGCTGACCCGGAACGAGCTGATCTCCCGGGCGTCGATCGCGCCGAGGTCGGTGACCAGTTCCTTCAGGCCGCCCAGGTGGTCGCCGTCGCCGTTGCCGGCCTCGGCGGCGCCGCCCGCGGCCGCACCCTCGCCCTCGCCGAAGTAGAAGCGCTTCAGCCACGGCACGGACTGCGCCTCGCCGGCCGCGATCCGGTCGAGGTCGTCCTCCATCTTCGCGGTGAAGTCGTAGTCGACCAGCCGGCCGAAGTGCTTCTCCAGCAGGTTGACCACGGCGAAGGAGAGGAACGACGGCACCAGCGCCGTCCCCTTCTTGAAGACGTACCGGCGGCCGATGATGGTGTCGATGATCGAGGCGTAGGTGGAGGGGCGGCCGATCTCCCGGTCCTCCAGCTCCTTGACCAGCGAGGCCTCGGTGTAGCGGGCCGGCGGCTTGGTGGCGTGGCCCTCGGGGGTGAGCTGCTCGGCGGCCAGCGGGTCGCCCTCGGTGACCTGCGGCAGCCGGCGCTCGCGGTCGTCCAGCTCGGCGTTCGGGTCGTCGGCGCCCTCGACGTAGGCCTTGAGGAAGCCGTGGAAGGTGATGATCTTGCCGGAGGCGGAGAACTCGACGTCCCGGCCGTCGGCGGCCCGGCCGCCCACCTTGACGGTGACCGACTGGCCGACCGCGTCCTTCATCTGGGAGGCGACGGTGCGCATCCAGATCAGCTCGTAGAGCTTGAAGTCGTCACCGCTCAGGCCGGTCTCGGCGGGGGTGCGGAAGCGGTCGCCGGACGGGCGGACCGCCTCGTGCGCCTCCTGCGCGTTCTTCACCTTGGAGGCGTAGGTGCGTGGCGCGTCCGGCAGGTAGTCGGCGCCGTACAGCTGGGTGACCTGGGCGCGGGCGGCGGACACGGCGGTGTCCGACAGCGTGGTGGAGTCGGTGCGCATATAGGTGATGAAGCCGTTCTCGTACAGCTTCTGGGCCACCTGCATGGTCCGCTTGGCGCCGAAGCCCAGCTTGCGGCTGGCCTCCTGCTGGAGGGTGGTGGTGCGGAACGGCGCGTACGGCGAGCGGCGGTAGGGCTTGGACTCGACGGCGCGCACCGCGAACGAGGTCTGCTCCAGGGCGGCGGCCAGCGCGCGGGCGGCCTGCTCGTCCAGGTGCAGGGTGTTGACGCTGCCCGCCTTGAGCCGGCCGTCCTGGCCGAAGTCGCGGCCGCTGGCGATCCGCTTGCCGTCGACGGCGATCAGCCGGGCGCCGAAGCTCTCCGGGTTGGCCGCGTCGGCCGGGGTGCGGCCGGTGCCGAAGGTGCCGACCAGGTCCCAGTACGAGGCCGAGCGGAACGCCATCCGCTCGCGCTCGCGCTCGACCACCAGGCGGGTCGCGACCGACTGGACGCGGCCGGCCGACAGCTTCGGCATGACCTTCTTCCAGAGCACCGGCGAGACCTCGAAGCCGTAGAGGCGGTCGAGGATGCGGCGGGTCTCCTGGGCGTCGACCAGACGCTGGTTCAGCTGGCGCGGGTTGGCCACCGCCTCCTGGATGGCGGACTTGGTGATCTCGTGGAACACCATGCGGTGCACCGGCACCTTGGGCTTGAGCACCTGCTGGAGGTGCCACGCGATGGCCTCGCCCTCGCGGTCCTCATCGGTGGCGAGGAAGAGCTCGTCGGACTCCGCCAGCAGCGACTTCAACTTGCTGACCTGCGACTTCTTGTCCGCGTTGACCACGTAGATCGGAGCGAAGTCGTGGTCCACGTCCACCCCGAGGCGGCGCACCTCGCCGGTGTACTTGTCCGGGACCTCGGCGGCCGTGCTCGGCAGGTCGCGAATGTGCCCGACGCTCGCCTCGACGATGTAGCCGGGGCCCAGGTAGCCCTTGATCGTCTTCGCCTTGGCCGGCGACTCGACAATGACGAGTCGCTGTCCGTGCGCGGTCTCGCTGCTCGGGGACACCTTCGCTCTTCTCTCCCGGTCGTTACGTGAGCTGGTCGGCGCTGGCAGCACGGGCTGCGCTCCGCCCGACCCCTCCACCGTCCCGGGGCTGCCGCTGTACGACGACCCCACCAGCGGAGTGTGACCGTACCCCGGCCACCCTTGTCAAACGGACGGATCCCGCGATTTCACCGGCAAGGCCGACCGACGCCACTCGAACGGTAACCCGACGGCGACGGATCGCGCCCTGCGGAGGGGGCTTCGGCGGGTTTCGAAGGATGGAATGACGGATTTCAAAATCTGTCAACGGAATATCGGGTCCCGGATCCGGCCGGGGCGGGGGCGGATCGGCGCGGAGGTGGTGCGGGGGCAGTGCGGGGGCGGTGCGGGGGCAGTGCGGGGGCGGTGCGGGGGTGGTGCGGGGCGGGCGGGGCGGCTACCGGGCGACGAGCAGCAGGAGTGCCCCGGCGGCCAGGCAGCCGAGGCCGAGCGCCGTCCACAGCAGGTCGGCGACCACGGTCCGCGGACCGGACTCCTCCGGCGCGAGCACCGCGAGGCCGGGGCGGCGGGGGTCGTAGGCGATCCGGACGGAGGTGCCCGGCACGAGCCGGGGCGGACGGCGCAGCGGGGTGTGACCGCGCGGACGGGTCAGCACGAGCTCGCACGCCTCCACGGCCAGGGCCCCGGCTCCGGGCGCTCCGACGGCCGTGTGCTCGGTGGCGAAGGAGAGCAGGGGCGCGCTGTCGAGCTCGCCGTGCGCGTCGGACTCCGCGACCACGGTCGCGACGGCCGGCCGGCCTCGGCGGCGCACTCGGTGGCGCAGGCGCACTTCGGCGGCGCACCAGAGCAGAAGTGCGCCGCCGAAGAGGGCGAGTACCGCGCCCCCCGCCGTCGCCGTCGTCGTGTCCACCCCAGCCGCCCCCAGCTCTGTCCACAGCCTGTGGACAGAGCTTCACAGCCCGGGGCCAACGAGGGGCAGAGGTTCGGCGAACGGCCGACGAACCGGGGGAAGCCGGAAGGTGAACCGGACCGGGGCGTCTCCTTCCGGACCGTCGGGCCATCGGGCTCCCGGGCCGTCGGGTCCCGGACCGTCGGGGCTCGCCGGATCCTGGACCGTCGGGGCTCAGGCCACCGGGCGGATGAACCCCTGCTCGGTGAGCAGCCGCAGCGACTCCGGCGTCCGGTCCCGCAGCACGACCCGGTCCTCGCCGAGCAGCTGGGCGATCGCGTCGACGATCTCGCCCGCCGACAGCGTCCCGTCGCAGACCCCGACGAAGCCCGCGCCCACCGTGTCCACCTTGGTGGCCCGGCGCATACCGCGGTTGTGCCGCAGGATCACGTGCTCCGGGTCCTCCGCCCCCGGCGCGCCCACCTGCTCCTGGACCACCTCGTCGGCCAGCACGTACCGCGCCGCCAGCAGACCCGCGTCGTCGTGGGTGCGCAGGAAGTCCTGCCGGTCGAACCACTCCTCGATGTGCGGGCCGAGCGGCTGCTCCACCGGGTGCGGCCACTCCTCCACCCGGACGGTCGGCCGCTCGGCGCCGCCCGCCCGCAGGGTGATCCAGCCGAAGCCGATGCCCTCGACCCGGCCGGCCTCGAAGGCGTCCAGCCACTCGCCGTAGCGCGCCCGGTAGTCGCCGCCGGGGCCGCGGTGGTCACCGCCGTCGCGCAGCCAGAGCTCCGCGTACTGGGCCACGTCCTGCACCTCGCGCTGGACGATCCAGGCGTCCAGCCCGGTGCCGGCCACCCAGCCGGCCAGCCGGTCGTGCCAGTCCTCGCCCCTGACGTGCTGCCAGTTGGCCAGCAGCTGGCAGTAGCCGCCCGGCTCCAGGTGCGCGGCGGCCGAGCGGACCAGGCTGCGGCAGAGGTCGTCACCGGCCATCCCGCCGTCGCGGTAGGTGAACCGGCCGGCCGGGGAGATCACGAACGGCGGGTTGGAGACGATCAGGTCGAACCGCCGCTCCCCCACCGGCTCGAAGAGGCTGCCGGTGGCGGTCTCCGTGTTGTCGAAACCGGACAGCGCGAGGGTCAGCTCGGTGAAGCGCAGCGCCCGCGCGTTGAGGTCGGTGGCGGTCACCCGCTGGGCGTGCCGGGCGGCGTGCAGCGCCTGCACCCCGGAGCCGGAGCCGAGGTCCAGCACCGAGCGGACCGGCCGGCGCACCGTGATGTTGGCCAGCGTGGTGGACGCGCCGCCCACCCCGAGCACCAGGTCCTTGCGGTCCACGCCGTGCGCGGTCTCGCCGGAGCCGATCCCGCCCGCGCCGCCGACCGCGCAGCCCAGGTCGGAGACCACCCAGGCGTCCGAACCCGGCAGCCCGGCGACCTCGTTGGCGTAGGGGCGGATGTCCACGGTGGCGCGCACCAGTTCGCCGTCGGGGCGCAGCCAGCCGTCGGCCAGGCAGTCCTCCACCGGCAGCGCGGCGGCGGCCGCCTTGTACGGCACGGGCTGCTGCAGCAGGAAGAGCCGCACCAGCGTCTCCAGCGGGCTGCCGCCGCGGGTCGCGCGCAGCGCGGGCACCGCCTCGCTGCGGGCCAGCGCCGCGTACCCGGTGGGCCCGAGCAGGTCCAGACAGCCGTCGGCGGTGTACGAGGCGGCGAGCAGCGCCTCGCGCAGTTTGGCGAGGCGGGTCGGGTCGAGAGCGGGGCTACTGATCACCCCGCCATTGTCCCCCGCGCGGTGCCCCGTGCCCGACGTTCCCCTACCTCCCCGTCCGCACGCCGACGACCCCCTCGGCCGGCGGCCGAGGGGTGCGGGTGCGCTTCTGTCCGACGTGCTCGACGCGCGGATGCGGGTGCGGGTGCGGGTGTCCGGTGGGGTCCGGCCGGTCAGCTCGCCGAGGGGGCGGGGGCGCCCGCCGCCGGGCTCGCGCCGTCGGTGGCGCCCGCTGCGGGGGTCTCCGCGGGAGCGCCCGAGGGGGCGTCCGTGGGCGCGCCGGAGGCCGCGTCCGTCGGGGTGGCCGCCGGCGTGCCCGTCGAGCCGGCCGTCGGAGCGGCGGCCGCCGACCCCGGCTTGCACCCCTCCTGCTTGGCCATCGCCGCGCCGAGGTCGCCGCGCTGCAGCTTGCCCTGGGCCTGGGTGGAGAGCGCGGACAGCTGGCGGATCTGGTCGCCCACGCTGCGCAGCCCGTCGGCGAACTTCGACTGGTCGTCGTTGGCGAGCGCGTCCAGCTTCTTCTGGATGTCGAGGTAGCCGTCGGCCGCCTTGTTGAGCTCGGCGACGGTGTCCTTCTGCAGGGTCGCGCCGTCGTCCACCTTGGGGGCGCCGGCCCCGTCGATGGCCGCGGCGATGTCCTGGTTGGTCTTGGCCAGCCGGCCGATGTCCGCCGAGAGGCGCTTCTGGAGGTCGGCCGGGGCCTCGCCGGCCTTCACCTCCGCGGTGTCCGCCAGCGCGGTCTGCGCCTGGGCGATCGGGTCCTTGGCCGCGCCGCACACGTTCGCCGCCCAGGACTCCAGCTGCTTGCTGTTGTCGTCGCCGCAGCCGACGGCGCCGAACGCGAGCAGCGCCCCGAGCACGGGTACGGCCAGCAGTCGCTTGTTCACCGGGAGAAGCCCTTTCGGTTTCGGTCGTCGAACTGCGAACCTACACGGCCGCTGTCCGACTCCCGGTTCCCGCCCTGGCCTCCTCCCGCCGCCCGGCGAACTGGCCGCGCCGGGTCCCGCCGCTCAGAGCGCGAGGGCGTCCACCGAGGCGGGCCAGCTCATCCGGATCAGTCCGCCGCCGGCACCGGCGGTGACCTCCAGGTCCTCGACCAGGCCGGTGAGCACCGCCAGGCCGAGGGCGTCCTCGTCCGGCTCCGCGCCGTCCGCCGTGCCGGTGCTCGGGACGGTGTCGAGACCGGCCTCGTCCTCGACCTCGATGAGGAAACGCTTCTGCTGGTCGATCAGGGCGACGCGTACCGCGCCCTTGACGTCCCCGCGCCGGTGCAGGCCGACCGCGCGGGAGCACGCCTCGCCGACGGCGAGCCGCACCTCGTCGAGCACCGACTCGTCCACCCCGGCCCGTCTGGCGACTGCCGCGGCCACCAGCCGGGCCGTTCGCACGTGCTCGGGGAGCGCGCTGAATCGAAGTTCGACGGTTGCCATCTCTTCCCCCTCGGGGTGCTCCGACCGGGGCCGGGCTCACGGCCCCTGCGGGTTGGTGTCGACCGGCCGGCCCTGGGGCGGCCGGACGGGCCGGGGCACGGGGCCCCGGCTCCCGGACGCGTAGCGATCGGGCGGGCCGGCCACCTGGGCCGACCCGGCCGGATCAGTCCGTCCTGCGGATCAGTCGGTCGCCTGGACCGCGTCGTCCACCGAGTTGTGGATCGGGAAGACCTTGGTCAGACCCGTGATCCGGAAGATCTTCAGAATGCGCTCCTGGTTGCACACCAGGCGCAGCGAGCCCTCGTGGGCACGCACCCGCTTCAGACCGCCCACCAGCACGCCGAGGCCCGTGGAGTCCAGGAAGTCCACGCCCTCCATGTCGACGACGAGGTGGTAGCTGCCGTCGTTGACGAGCTCGACCAGCTGCTCGCGCAGCTTGGGGGCGGTGTACACATCGATCTCGCCGCCAACCTCGACGACCGTGCGGTCGCCGACTGTACGGGTCGACAGGGACAGGTCCACGGAACCTCCAGCACCTTGCCTTGCTACGTCATTGCGATCCTCGGCCGGACGGCCGTCACCGCATGGTCGCGAGCCCCGGGCACACCAGCCAGTGCGTGGCAAGCCTCAGCGCTGCGACCCCCGGCCGTACGGCCGTCACGGCCACATTCAACCACCTGCGACCATGCCCGCACGATGGCTTAGGACGATTCTCCGTCACGCCGGTGACACACTGGGTCCTCATGCCGCCGCGTCACAGCCTGCCCGAGGCACTGCTCACGACCCTGTCCACCACCCGAGGGCGGTCGGACCGGCTCACCCATACGGAGCACCTTCCCGCCCGGCCCGCCCGTTATGCACCGTGGCCCGACTGGATCCGGCCCGAGATCATCGCATCCGCCCAGGCCATGGGTGTCCGGCAGCCCTGGGCCCACCAGACGGAGGCGATGAACCTGGCCAAATCCGGTCAATCTGTGGTGATCGCCACAGGGACCGCCTCGGGCAAGTCCCTCGGCTACCTGGGGCCGGTGCTCTCCGACCTGCTGGACGGCACCGAGGCGCCCAACGGCCGGGGTGCCACCGCGCTCTACCTCGCCCCGACCAAGGCGCTCGCCGCCGATCAGCGCCGCCGGGCCGCGGAACTCGCCCCGCCCCGCGTCCGGGCCGCCCTCTACGACGGCGACACCCCGCCCGAGGAACGCGAGTGGGTGCGCCAGTACGCGTCCTACGTCCTCACCAATCCGGACATGCTGCACCGCGGCATTCTGCCCGCGCACGCCCGCTGGTCCTCCTTCCTCAAGACCCTGCGCTACGTCGTGGTCGACGAGTGCCACGGCTACCGCGGGGTCTTCGGCTCCCACGTGGCCCAGGTGCTGCGCCGGCTGCGGCGGATCTGCGCCCGCTACGGCTCCTCGCCCGTCTTCCTGCTCGCCTCCGCCACCACCGCCGACCCCGCCGTCACCGCCCGGCGCCTCACCGGCCTGCCCGCCGAGGCGGTCTCCGAGGACGCCTCCCCGCGCGGCCCGATGGTCTTCGGGCTGTGGGAGCCCCCGCTCACCGAGAACGTCGGCGAACACGGCGCGCCCGTCCGCCGCACCGCCACCGCCGAGGCCGCCCACCTGCTGACCGACCTGGTCGAACGGGAGACCCGCACGGTCGTCTTCGTCCGTTCCCGGCGCGCCGCCGAGCTCGTCGCGTTGCAGACCCAGGACCAGCTCCCCCGCCCGCTCGCCGACCGGGTCGCCGCCTACCGCGGCGGCTACCTCGCCGACGAGCGCCGGGCCCTGGAGCGCGAACTGCAGTCCGGCCGGCTGCTCGGCCTCGCCTCCACCTCCGCCCTCGAACTCGGCGTCGACATCTCCGGCCTGGACGCCGTCCTGATGGCCGGCTACCCGGGCACCCGGGCCTCGCTGTGGCAGCAGGCCGGCCGGGCCGGGCGCGAGGCCCAGGGCGCGCTCGCCGTGCTGATCGCCCGGGACGACCCGCTGGACACCTACCTGGTGCACCACCCGGAGGCCCTGTTCGCCACCCCGGTCGAGGCCACCGTGCTCGACCCGGACAACCCGCACGTGCTCGCCCCGCACCTGTGCGCGGCCGCCGCCGAGCTGCCGCTCACCGATCCGGACCTCAACCTGTTCGGGCCCTCGGCCGCGCCGCTGCTGCCGGTGCTGGAGCGGCGCGGGCTGCTCCGCCGACGCGGCGGCGCCTGGTACTGGACCCGCCGTGAACGGGCCGCCGACGCCGTCGACCTGCGGGGCAGCGGGGGCAGCCCGGTGCAGATCGTCGAGGCGCCGACCGGCCGGCTGCTCGGCACCGTGGACGCCTCCGCCGCCCACACCACCGTGCACACCGGGGCCGTCCACCTCCACCGGGGCCGCACCTACCTCGTCCGGGACTTCGACCTGGACAGCTCGGTCGCCCTGGTCGAGCCCGCAGACCCGCCCTACACCACCGCCGCCAGGGACATCACCTCCGTCTCCGTGCTCTCCACCGACACCACCGTCGAGTGGGGCGAGGGCCGGCTCAGTTTCGGTTCGGTGGAGGTGGTCAACCAGGTGGTCGGCTACCTCCGCAAGCGGATCTCCACCGGCGAGATCATGGGCGAGAGCAAGCTCGACCTGCCGCCCCGGACCCTGCGCACCCGGGCCGTGTGGTGGTCGGTCACCGAGGACCAGCTGCTCGACGCCGACATCCCGCCCGACCAGCTGCCCGGTGCCGCCCACGCCGCCGAACACGCCTCGATCGGCCTGCTCCCGCTCTTCGCCACCTGCGACCGCTGGGACATCGGCGGTGTCTCTGTGCCGCTGCACCCCGACACCGGGCTGCCCACCGTGTTCGTCTACGACGGCCACCCCGGCGGGGCCGGCTTCGCCGAACGCGGCTTCCAGCGGGCCGTGCAGTGGCTGACCGCCACCCGGGAGGCGATCGCCGTCTGCGAGTGCGAGCGCGGCTGCCCCTCCTGCGTGCAGTCGCCCAAGTGCGGCAACGGCAACGACCCGCTGGACAAGGCGGCGGCGGTCCGGCTGCTGGACGTGCTGCTCGCCGGTGCTCCCTCGGCCGCCGCGGGGACCGGCCGGGACGGAGCAGCCGGACGGTCCGCACCGTCCGCACCGTCGGAGCGGTCCGAACGATCCGACCGGGCCGGAGACGACGGTCCGGCCGCCGTGCCGACGCATACGGCGGACCCCACGGAGGCGGCCCAAGCGGCAGCCGAGGCGGCCGACGGCGCCGACGCGGTGGCCCGGGCGGCCGAGCGGAGGCGGGAGGCGCCCACCGACGGGGACTCGCCGGGAGCTTCATGAGCCACCCCCGACCGGCCCGGGCCCGCCCAGTGCGGCCCGAGCGTCCTCGTCGGTCGGCGACACCGGCGCCCTGACCGGTCCGGCCCTGGCCCGCCCCAGGGCCGGACCGACCGGCAGGCGCGGCGGCAGCCCGGTGACGAGCACCTGCGCCACCACCTCGACGGCGTCCTCCTCCCGGTCCACCGCGCAGGCGACCACGATGGCCGCCTGCGCGGCCGCCACGGCCTCGGCCCGGCCACAGCCGCCGTCCGCGTCCAGCAGCAGCCGGTCGGCCGCCGCGAGCGCCGCCAGGTCGGCGGCGGACTCCGCCCGGTGCCGGGCGCCGACCACCGCGCCCACCGAGAGCGCAGCCGTGCAGGCCAGGCAGCCGAGCAGCACGAAGGCCAGCAGCCAGACCGTCGCCGACCCGGTGTCGGCCCGTCGCGGAGCCGGCCGCGCCCGCGCCCTCAACCCGTCCATGGATCCGCACCTCCCTCCGCTCCCCGCAGGGTGTCCTCCCGGGCCGCGACGGCGCTGGCGCTCAGCCGCACCGCGAGCACCTCCGCGAACCGCCCAGGCGCCCCGTAGGGCGCGTCCACGGTGACCCGGACGGTGTCCGGCGCCAGGTCGACCAGGACCGCCGCCCCGGCCGGGGCGGCCGCCCGTGCCACCCCGGCGGCATCCGGCTCGCCGCGCGCGGCCGCCCTGGCGCCCACCCGCGCCGCGTCGACGCAACGGAGCTGGGCGGCCGCCGCGAGCACGGCCCAGACCAGCAGCACGCCCAGCAGCACCAGCGCCGGCAGCGCGACGGCGGTCTCGGCGGTGACGAACCCACCGTCACCACGCCCGTCACCGCGCCGACGTCGCTGCCGCCGCCGGTGCAGCCTCGACGGCCGGTCAGGTCGCATGGAGCGCCCGGTCCAGGGCGCCGGCCAGCGCTTCCAGCACGGCCGCGCTGGTCGCCACCTTGTACAGCGCGGCCCCCAGGGCGCAGGCGCCGAGCGTGCCGACCGCGTACTCGGCGGTGGTCATCCCCGCGTCCCGGCCGCCCCGGGACCGGTTCCTTCGCCGGATCGCCGTCCGGACCACCGTCCGGATCCGCCGCGTCGCCCCGGGAGCGGCAACGGCCGCGTTCCTGATCGCCAGGTTCATGGGTTCCTCCTTGCATCGATTCGGTTCGGTGGTGCGTCACATCACGGACGAGAAGCGGCTGGTGAGCCCCATGACCACCGGGGCGACACCGACCAGGACGAACGCCGGGAGGAAGCACAGCCCGAGCGGCGCGGTCGCGAGCACCCCGGCCCGGCGGACCCGGACGTGCGCCATCCGGACGGCTTCCGCCCGCCGGCCGCTCGCGAGCCCGGAGAGCGCTGCCGCCGCCGGGGCGCCGCTCAGGCTCGTCCGGACCAGGCACCGGGCCAGCGGCGCCAACGGCGGGTGCTCCTCGCCGAGCCGCCGCCAGCAGACCTCCGGCGGTGATCCGAGGGCGAGTTCGGCCGCGGTCGACAGCAGCCGCGGACCCATCGGGGCGTCCACGCTCGCCCCGACCGCCGCCACGGCCTCGGCCGGCGAGGCCGCCGATCCGAGGCAGGCCGCCAACAGCTCGGCGGTGAACGGCAGCTGCCGCACCAGCCGCTCCTGCTCCAGCGCGGCCCGCCGCTCCGCCGGGGAGCGCGCCCGGGGCATCCACCGGTGCAGCCCGAGCGCGAGCAGTCCGCCCGCCACCAGACCTCCCGGTCCTCCGACGAAGGCCGCCGCCCCGAGCCCGGCCGCCACCGCGGTCGCCGCCCGCCGGGCCCGGCCGGGGAGAACGGGACTCCCCCGTGACGCCGTCCGCCGTCCGGCCCTCCGCGGCCCGGGCGCGTCCCCGGTGCCCAGCAGGGCGTCGGCCCGCCGTCGCGCCCGCCACCCACGCCGGGCCGGAGCACCGGCCACCACGGCCAGCAGCACCCCCAGGGAGGCCGACGCCGCCAGCCCGCTCATCCGCACCCCACCTCCCCTCGGACCGCTCGCTCCGGCCGGCCGGGCCGGCTGCGGACCCGGCTGATCCCGCACCTCCACTCCCCCGCGGGCGGCGGGCTCTCCCGCACCGGTCTCCCCACCGGCTCCCGCAGCGGTTCCCGCACCGGGGCGGAACCCAGGGGGCCTTCGGCAGCCGCCCGGACGATGCGGCCGGTCCAGGCCAGGCCCACCGCCTCCAGGGCCGCGCCCGCCACCAGGGCGGCGAGCCCGGCGGGCGTGTGGAGCAGCACCTCCAGCGGTCTCGCCCCGAGAGCCGCGCCCAGCAGCAGTCCGGCGAGCGGAAGGGCCGCGAGGACCGCGACGGTGGTGCGCGGCGCCGCCAGCTCGGCACCGATCTCCTCCTCCAGGGCCCGCTCCACGCGCAGGGCCTCGGCCACCCCGTCCAACCCGGCCGCCAGTCCCGAGCCACCGGCGCAGGAGACCTCCCAGCAGGCGGCGACCGCCGCCGCCCCGCTCCCGCCCGGGAGTTCGGCGAGCAACCGGAACGCGGCGGGCACGTCCCCGCCGTACCGGCCCGCCGCGAGCCGGGCGACCGGTTCGGCACCGATCCGGCGCAGTGCCACGGGATCGGCGGCGAGCCGCGTGGTCACCAGGTGCAGCGCCTGCTCGGGCGTCGCCCCTCCGCGCAACTCGCCCGCCAGCGCGGCGCAGAGCTCCACCACGGCCGTCGCCCGGTGCCCCGCCTCCACGGCCGTCGCGCGCCGCAGCCGCCACCGCCGCACCGGCAGGACCGCGGGAACGGCCGCCAGCACCGGGACGGGCGATCCCGTCGCCCAGCCGGCCGCCAAGCCCCCGGGCAGGAGCAGCAGTTCGGGTGCGCCGCGGACGGGCCGCCAGAGCCCGGCCGACCACCGCACGCACGCGGCCGCCGCGCCGCCACCCTCGGCCCCGGCGGAACCCGCGGAACCGGCGGCACCGGCGGCACCGGCGGCCAGGACACCGGAGCCGTCCGCCAGCAGCGCACCGGCCCGGCGCACGCCCGCCGACTGCCGCTGCGCCCCGCACCACGCCGCCACCGCGGCCCCACAGAGCACCAGCACCCACACCACGGCCACCTCGTCACCCGCCATGGACGCCACCTCCCTCGCCATCGCCCTCACCGCTCCGCTCCCCTCGTCCCTCCGGTCCGCCGCCCGGTCCGGCGCCCGGCCGGAGCAGCAGCAGCGCGCCCGCCGCACAGCCACCCATCAGCAGGGCGAACAGCAGCTCCGCCGGCCCCGCCGTCACGGCCCGCCCTCCTCGACGGGCGCCCCACGAGCGGCGAGCAGACCGGTCAGCCGCTCCCACCCGGGCCCCGGAACAGTGGCGCCGTCCGCCGTGAAGCGCACCGCCGGGGTGGTGACGGCGAGTCCGTGCCGGTCGCCGCCCAGGGTGTGGATCTCGGCGACCCGCCGCCGCCCGCTGCCCTGGTCCCGCACCAGGTGCACCACCAGGTCGAGGGCGGCGCGGAGCTGGCTGTGCAGGGCCGGGCGGTCCAGCCCGGCCAGCGAGCCGAGCGCCTCCAGCCGGACCGGCACGTCCGCCGCCGTGTTGGCGTGGACCGTCCCGGTGCCGCCCTCGTGGCCGGTGTTGAGGGCGGCGAGCAGGTCGGCCACCTCGGGCCCGCGCACCTCGCCGATCACCAGCCGGTCGGGACGCATCCGCAGCGCCTGACGGACGAGGTCCCGCAGGGTGAGCTCGCCCAGCCCCTCCTGGTTGGGCGGCCGCCCCTGCAGCCGCACCACGTGCGGGTGGTCGGGCCGCAGCTCGGCGGAGTCCTCGGCGACGACGATCCGCTCCTCCGGACCGACCAGGCCGAGCAACGCCGCGAGCAGGGTGGTCTTCCCGGTGCCGGTACCCCCGCTGACCAGCAGCGAGAGCCGGGCCCGCACGACGGCGGCCAGCAGCTCGCCACCGCGCGGCGGGAGCGCCCCGCCGCTCACCAGCTCGTCCAGGCTGAACGGCCGGGGGCGGCACACCCGCAGCGAGATGTGGGTGCACCCGGCCGCGATCGGCGGCAGGACGGCGTGCAACCGCGTGCCGTCCGGCAGCCGGGCATCCACCCAGGGCCGGGCGTCGTCGAGCCGCCGCCCGGCCGCCGTGGCGAGGCGGTGGGCCAGCCGGCGCACCGCCTCCGGGTCGGCGAAGCGGACTCCGGTGGCCCGGCGCAGTCCACCGCCCCGGTCGAACCAGATCTCCTCCGGGCCGTTGACCAGGACGTCCGTGACGTCGGGCGCCGCCAGCAGCCGCTCCAGCGGGCCCGCACCCACCAGTTCGGCGCAGAGCGAGCGCACCGTGTCGAGGACGTCGTCGCCGCCGAGCGGCGGCCTGGCGGCGCGCAGGGCGGTCGCCACCGAGCCGGCGGTGGGCGGCGCCCCGGACTCGGCCAGCCGCAGCCGGACGGCGTCGACCAGCGCGGCGGCGCGCTCCTCCCGCGCCGTCCGGCCGTAGGGCGGCGGTCCGGTCCGGGGACCGGCCGCCGGGGCGGCCCCGGGGCCCGGGACGCTCCGCAGCGCCCGCCGCTCGCGCGGCCCGTCGCCGCCGCGGCCGATCCCGGGGCCCGCGGTCCTGCGCAGACGCACCATCAGGAGACACCTCCCTCGACCGCCGGCACCGGCGGCAGCACCTCGTCCAGGAACGCGCCGCAGAAGCGGGCGAGCGGCCCGCCCTCCCGGATCCCGGGCGGCACGCCCTGTTCGAGGTCGACGGCCAGGCCGGGCTCCGGCTCCAGCACCCCGGCGAGCTGCATCCGCAGCCCCCGGGCGACCCGGTGCGCGGGGAGCCCGAGGGGCCCCGGCGGCCGCACCACCGCCCGCACGTCGTCGAGCCGCATCCGGACGGACGCGGCCACCCGGTCGGCGGCCGCCACCGCGCGCAGTTCGGCCGGCACCACCAGCAGCGCCGTGTCGGACTGCTCCAGCGCCTGCCCCGCCGCCGGATCCAGCCGCCGGGGCACGTCGACCACCACCAGCCCGCCCCGGCGCCGGGCGGCGGCCAGGACGCTGCGCATGGCCTCGGGCGGCACCGCGAGGGTGTCGCTGCGGTCCCAGGACAGGCAGGACAGCGTGCCGAGCCGCTTGAGCGCGGGCAGCGCCCGGGCCAGTTCGGCGCCGCTCACCCGGCCCCGGGAGCCGACGAGGTCCGGCCAGCGCAGGCCGGCGGTCGTCTCGCCGCCGAGCAGGATGTCGAGCCCGCCGCCGAGCGGGTCGCCGTCGACGAGCACGGTGCGCAGGCCCCGGCGCGCGGCGGTGACCGCGAGCGCGCAGGCCAGGGTGGACGCGCCCGCGCCGCCCCGCCCGCCGAGCACGGCGACGGTGCGTGCGGGGGTGCCGACCCCTTCGGCCGCGTCGGCGACGCGGTCGAGCAGCCAGGCCTCGGCATCGGGCAGGAACAGCACGTGCTCCGCGCCGAGTTGGACGGCCCTGACCCAGACGCCCGCGTCGTCGAGGTCCAGCCCGAGCAGCAGCACCCCGGGTCTGCGCGGCAGCCCGGCGCACTGCCCGGACCGGTCGTCGCCGACCAGGACCAGCGACGCGCCCTCCCAGAGCTCGCGCGACGGCGGGGCGCCCCGGATCAGCCGCGGCTCGGTGCCGGCCGCCGCGCAGATCCGCAGCAGCTGCTCGGCCAGGCCGTCGTCCCCGGTGAGGACGAGCGGCCCGGCGGGTTCCGGCCCGCCGGCGGTGGCGTGGTCGGTGACGGGCTTCGTCATGGCGGCTCCCCTGTCGTCCTGGTGTCCGGTCGTGGCGGGCGCCCCGGGGCCCGGCCCCCCGGACGGGCCCGGCCCGGCGCCGCCGCCCCACCGGGGCGGGGGTTTAGGGTGAGTGGGCCCCGCGGGCGCAGAACAGAGGGAGCAAGCAAAGGGGGTT
>NZ_JBHYUU010000158.1:0-18870 GCF_042749955.1 Kitasatospora sp. NPDC059462
CTCTGACAACCGGGCCGCCGGCCGCGCGCCGGGAAACGCCCCGGGGCCCGCACCGGACGGTACGGGCCCCGGGGCGTGCCGTCCTGCTCAGGCCCGGCGGCGGCGGGCGGCCAGGACGGTGTGGACGAGGAGACCGGCGACGAGGAAGAGCACGCCCTGGTAGACGGCGGCGTAGCCGGCGCCGGCGACCAGCCAGACGGAGAAGGCGAAGGCGCCGAGGGCCAGGGTGAGGTCACGGGCGAGCCGGGCGGGGGCGACCCGGTCGCGGTCGCCGCCCAGCAGCCAGCGGAGCTGGGCGGCGCTGGAGAGGAGGTAGGGGACGGTCGCGGTGAAGGTGGTGACCAGGACCAGGGTGTCGAACGCGGCCTTCGCCCCGGAGGCGAAGTCGAGGACGGTGAGCAGCGAGGCGAGCGTGACGCCGGCCAGCACCCCGACGACGGGCACGCCGCGCCGCTCGGTGGCGAAGACCGCCGGGAAGAGGCCGTCCTTGGCGGCGGCGTAGGGGGCCTGCGCGGAGAGCAGGGTCCAGCCGTTGAGCGCGCCGGTCATCGAGACCAGGGCGGCGACGGCGACGGCCGTGCCGCCCCAGGAGCCGCCGAAGACGGCGTTCACGGAGTCGGAGAACGGCGCGGTGGAGTGGACCAGCCGCTCGTGGGCGACGGTGCCGAAGACGGCGAGCGTGCCGAGCAGGTAGACGACGGCGGCGCCCGCGGTGCCGAGCACGCTCGCCCGGCCGACGTTGCGCTCCGGGTCGCGGACCTGGCCGGCGCTCATCGCGGCGGACTCCACGCCGAGGTAGCTGAAGAGCAGGAGCGCCGCGGCGGCCGTCATCCCGCCGAGCCAGCCGTCGCCGGTCGCGTCGAAGGGGCCGAGGTTGGCCGGGTCGAAGGAGCCGAGGCCGGCCACCGCGACGACCACCAGCGGGATGAACTTGAGCACGGTGGCGACGAGCTGGACGGCCCCGACGTACCGGGTGCCGGCCAGGTTGGCGAGCGCGGGCAGCCACTGGACGGCCAGCGCGCAGCCGAGGGCGAGCGCGGTGGAGCGGCCGACGGCCGGCCACAGCACGGTGAGGTAGCCGACGGCGGCGACGGCGAGGGCGGCGTTGCTGACCCAGGTGGTGATCCAGTAGGACCAGGCGGCCAGGAAGCCGGCGAAGTCGCCGAAGGCCTCGCGGGCGTAGACGTAGGGGCCGCCGGTGCGCGGGTCGCGGCGGGCGAGCCGGCCGAAGACCAGGGCGAACGCGATGGCGCCGACGGTGAGCACGGCGAAGGCGAGCAGGCTGACCGTGCCGTACGGGGCGACCGCGGCGGGGATCATGAAGATGCCGCCGCCGATGATGTTGCCCATCACCAGGGCGGTCGCGGTCGGCAGGCCGAAGCGGCGGACGGCCGGATGGGCCGGTGGTGCCGCGGAGGGGAAGGGCGGCACCGGGGAAGGCGGCACCGGGGACGGGGACGGCGGCGACGGCTCGGGGGGTGCCTGCCGGGTCGCGGCCGGGCTGGTCTGCATCGGGGTGTGGTGCCTTTCCTGGTCCTGCGCGCTCGGTGGAGCGGAGGCCCATGGTCATGCAGGCGCCACCTTGTACCAAATCGGCGGGATTTGTCCTCCGGACCGGCCCGCCCACCGGAAAACCTCCGGTCCCGCGGCGGGCGGACGGGCGCTCGTCCCGCCCCCGTCCCGTACCCCTCGGCGGGCTGTCCGGGGGCGGTGCCCGGACGGCCGGAGGAGCCGGGGGTGCCGACGGCCGCCACTCCGGCGCCGGCACCCCCGGCGGCGGTCACTCGGCGACGAAGGTGTTGCCGCTCCACTCGAAGACGTCCAGCGGGACGCCCTCGTGAACGGCGGTCCTGCCGGTGCGCCGGAAGTGCTCGTACCGGTTGCCGGTGAGGACCTTGACCACGCTCTCGCCGGGCCCGACCTCGCGCACGCGCGCGAAGTCCGATCCGGCGGCGCCGCCTTCGAGCAGGATGTTCGCGTTCGGCTCCGTCATCGTGATACCTCCGAGGTGTGGCTTCGCCAGCGGTACCTGACCTGGGCCCGAACCTATGCAGACAACCTGCCGCGGGTGAACCCCCTACTGACCCCTTTCCTGATCTCCGCGGGGCACGGACGGTCGGCGTACCGCCCGGTCCCGGGGGCCATGACGGAACGCCGGCCCCCGCCGCGCACGACCGCGGCGGGGGCCGGCGGGTTCCACCGGAGGGGCTGGCGTCAGCCCGTGGTGTGCCGCAGCACCTCCAGGACCTCACCGGCGATCGCGGCCTCGTTCTGCTCGAAGACCGGCCCGGTGAGCTGGTCGGTCTGCTCGGGCAGGCCGGTGAGCACGGGGGTGTGCAGATGGCCGCCGGGCAGGTGCGGGGCGAGTTCCAGGCGCAGCCGGTTGGTGCGGTAGGCGACCTCGTTGGAGAGGTAGCCCCCGCCGCCGCCGGCGACCGCGCGCGAGCCGGGGGTCGGGCCGTCCGCCCGGTCGACCGGGGCGCTCGCCCCGGCGGGGATCTCGGTGACGGTGGTGTTCAGCCTGACCGGGAACGGCTGCTGAACGGCCGTCATCGGCCCGGCGGGCAGGCTGGTGGCGATGAACTCCGCGCCGGGGCCGAGCCCGGGGGCGGTGACGGGGTGTTCGCGGGTGCCGCCGGAGAGCGCGGCGACGTTGTCGGGGTAGGGGTCGGCGGAGCGGGCACGGCCGGCCCAGGCCTCCAGCGTGAACAGGCCGGGGTAGCCCTGGCTGATGGTGGTGATGAGGTCGGCGGAGCGGTGGCCGGGGGCGAGCCGCGGGCCGAAGGCGCGCTCGACCATGCCGCGGTCGAAGTCGCCGTAGCGGACCGGGAACACCACCGCCTGGATCTCGGCGGGGGTGCCGTCCGCGAGGGTGATCCGCCGTCCGTCGAGCTGCAGGACCGCCGAGCCCGAGGGGTTGGCGCGGCGCAGCTCGGCGTCCAGGCCGAAGGGGTCGAAGCCGCTGACGAAGATCCGGCGCACCCCGTGGCGGGCACCGAACGCACTGTCGGACAGCCCGCGCGAGGCGTCCTCGAAGCGCTGCCGCAGGGCCGCCGCGTCGACGGTGAAGCCCGGTTGCCAGCGGGCGAGTTGGACGGTCATGGCGACCCTGGTCCAGTACAGCGGGCGGTCGTCGGCGGCCGGCAGGTCGCCGCCGGGGCGGCGGCCCTGGGCACGGTCGACCCCGGCCCGCCAGAGCGCCTCGCCCCAGGCGTCGACGATCCGGCCGGCCCCGGCGGCGCTCCGTGCGGCGCAGAGCGCGGCGGGGAAGCCGCGGACGAAGCCGCCGAGCCCTCCGCGTTCGGTCAGCGCGGCGGTGCGCGGGTCGGCGGTGCGCGCCTGTTCCCGGTCGAGCGGCGCGGAGCCGACGGTCCGGCAGGACGGGCGGCCCGCCCCGGCGTCGGCTGCGCCGGCGGCGGTGGCGGGGAGGATGGTGGCGGCGAGAGCGCCGATGAGGGTCGCGGTGAGGGCGACCCGGCGCCGGGCGGTCGTCATGGCGTGGACACTACAGTTGCGCCCGGGTGCTTCACCAGAGCGCCGAGCGTTCACCACTGACGGTGACCAGGGCCGGCGCCGACCCTGGAAGATCCGCAGCACAAGGGGGTCCGTCCCCCCTGGCGAGTCACGCCCCGTAGCGGTTTACTGGGAGTGAGCAGGGCAGGAGACGGAGGCCCGGCGATGGAATGTCCTCACCCACCCGGATTCCACGCTGAGGTCCGCGCACACTACGCGGCCGCCGGAGCCGAAACGGCCCGGCTGCTGCGCTCGGTGTCCGAGGACCTCTGGACAGCGCCCACCCCGTGCCGCGACTGGGACGTGCGCGCCTTGGTGAACCATCTGGCGGCCCAGCACCTGTGGGTGTGCCAGGCGGTCGCCGGTTACACCCCGGAGCAGATCGGCCACCGCTTCGAGGGCGACGTGCTCGGCCGCAACCCGCTGGGCGTGTGGGACATGGCCGTGCGCAGCGCCCAGCGCGCACTCGGCCGCCCCGGCGCACCGGACTTCCTGGTCCGGCTGCCGTACGGCCTGCGGGACGTCGGCGGGTACGCCCGGGAGCTGACGGCCGAGACGGTCGTGCACGGCTGGGACCTCTCCCGGGCGCTGGGCGAGCGCGGCCGGATGCCGCCCGGCGCCGCCCGGTACGCGCTCGCCGAGTTCCGCGGCTACCGCGACCTGGCCGGTACCGGACGCTTCGACCCGCCGCGCGACGCGCCGCCGGGCGCCGACGCCGAGGACCTGCTGCTGGCCCTCACCGGCCGCGACCCGGCCTGGTCCGCCGACCGGATCTGAGCCTGCCGGCAGGCCGACGGGGACCGCACCGGGGCCGCGCCGCCCGCCCCGTCCACCCCTACAGCGACCGGGTGATCAGCACGCCGGTGGGCACCAGGGTCAGCCCGGCGCTCACCGGCCAGTACACCCAGCCGCTCGCGCACCGGCGCCGCAGCCCGGTGTTCGCCAGCCACCACAGCGCGGCGGACGCCAGCACCACCGGGCCGCAGAGCACCAGCCACGGCAGCGGCCCGTCGTTCTCCGTCGGCTCCCCCTCCGTCCACCCCAGCGCCGCCAGCGGCCAGTTGGCGGCGAAGTACCACAGCAGCCAGACCGGCACCACGGCCGGCACCCCCAGGGCCAGGTTCACGGCCACGGCGGCCGGCACGTACGTTCGCATCCGGCCAGTATCGGTTGTCGGAGGTGCCTGGCACGATGCGGTCATGCTCGCCCCCCGTTCCGACCGCCGACCCGACCGGCAGCCCGACCGCGACCCGGCCCTCCCCGACCTCCGGGGAGAGTTCGAGGTGCACCTCACCGTGCGGCCGGGCGCCGCCGAGGCGCTGGCCGGCTGGGCCGCCGACCACGCCCTGAAGTTCACCCACATCCTGCTGGACCGGGGCGCGGCGCCCTCGCAGCCGATGCTCACCCTGCGCGCCACCGGGCCGCTGGACGAGGTCGCCGGGACCGCCGCCGGCACGGCGCGGCGACTGGCCGGGGCCGGGTTCACCGTGCTGCGCACCAAGATCGAGGCCTCGCCGTTAGCGCTCGGCGTCCCGGCCTCGGACGCGGACGCCGCCGCGCACGGCCCGGCCCGCTACTTCGAGCACCACGTCAAGCTGCTGATTCCCGGGCCCGCGCCGGAGCCCGGGCTCGCCGACCTCGCCGTCCGGCACGGCGCCCACCTGTCGCACAACCCGCGCCGGGTGCGCGAGGACGGCCTGCGCGAGTGGTTCGTCACCCAGCGGTGCCGCCGGGTCGGCCTGACCACCGCCGGCCACCGCCTGGAGGCCCTGCTCGCCGCCCTCGCCGCCGACGGCCGGCGGATCGCCTCCGTGGAGCGCGAGTTCGTCGCCGTCGACAGTGACGAGACGCTGGACGCGGGGTGGCTCACCGGCCCGGAACGGCTGACCGGGCACGACCGCACCGAAGAAGGAGAGACCCGATGAGCAAGGACCGGCCCCTCGTGTGGGAGGACCTCGACTACGGGCCGTGGCAGGGCCTCTCGCTGCCGGGGCAGCCCCCGTCGGAGGACGTCCGGGAGGAGCGGGACCTGCCCCGCTCCGTCCTGCCGATCGACGACGGGGCGGTGCACCAGCAGCCGGTCTTCGACCCCGCCCTCGCCGGGTACACCCGCGCCCTGCGGCCGAGCGAACCCGCTTTCACCGATCCCGCGCTCGCCGAGCGCTGGCTCGCCGCCCGGCGGGAGGCGCTGAACACCGTCCTGTCCGCCGTCGCCGCCTCGCCGTGGGCGCAGCACCTCGTCCTGCGCGGCAGCGTCCTGCTGCGCGCCTGGTACGGCGAGCAGGCCCGGGAGCCCGGTGACCTGGACTTCGTGGTGCAGCCGACCGACTGGCCGCTGGAGGACGAGCGCACCGGCCGGATGCTCACCGAACTCGCCGCGGGCGCCGAGGCGCTCTCCGGCGCGGTCCGGCTGCACGCCGACCGGGCCGTCGACGACGACATCTGGACGTACGGCCGGGTCCCCGGACGCCGGCTGGTGCTGCCCTGGACGGCTCCGGACCTGCCGGGCGGCACCGTCCAGCTGGACTTCGTCTTCACCGAGCACCTGCCCGCCGCGCCGGAGCCCTGCGAACTGCCGGGGGTCGACGGCCCGTTGCTCGCGGCGACGGCGGAGCTCTCGCTGGCCTGGAAGATCCTCTGGCTGGTCTCGGACAGCCACCCGCAGGGCAAGGACCTCTACGACGCAGTCCTGCTCTCGCGCACCACCGGGGTCTCCTACGCGCTGCTGCGCGAGGTCTTCACCCGCTCCGAGGAGCACTACGCCCGGTGGCCGGTGCTCCCCCGGGACATCGCCGACGCCGAGGTCGACTGGGACGAGTTCGCCAAGGACCACCCCGGCTTCGCCGAACCGGTCGACGACTACCCGGCCGAGCTGCTCGCCGGGCTCGCCACCACCTTCGGCGACCGCGGCGAGTACGCCCTGCGGGCCCAGTGGCTCGCCCCATTGATCGGGGACCTGCGCGAGGTCCTGGCCCGCGAGGGCATGGCCGCCGTCCAGCGCTGGATCACCCGGCACCACATGCCCCCGTCCAACGCGCTGGTGGTCGTCGGCGAACTGCTGGACGGCGACCTCGCCGCCGCCCGCAGGCTCCTGGGGGACCACGGCCACCCGAACCGGCACCTGGACAACCTGGCGGAGGTCGCCGACCGCTACGCCGCCGAACTGGCCGCCGGCCCCACCGGCTGACCCCGCGCCACGCCCGTGGGCACCGCACGAAAGCCGGGAGCCCCGGCCGGAAGGAATTCCGGCCGGGGCTCCCGCTCCGTCGATGGACCGCTGCGCGCGATCGGGCTAGATGAACGGACCGTCCAGCACCTCGAACGAGCAGCGCTGCGACACGACGTACTGCTTGGAGTAGCTGTTCGCCTCGTCGTGGATCGCCGACGCCGACCACTCGTCCGGCCCCGGGTCCAGGTCGAGCACGAAGAACCCGTCGGCGACGCCGATCTTCAGACCGTCGGAGAGGACCTGCAACGGGTACTGACGGGTCTCGGCGAACCGGTACGCGTCGATGCCGTGCATGGCGATCCTCACCAGCTTCCACCCGAACAGCCGGGCGTTGCGCCCCTCCCCTCCCGGACTCGTCCGGTCCAGGGCCTGGACCTCGACCTCGACCGTCCGGCCGGCGTCGTCCCCCCTCGGGAGGACGACGGAGATCCGGGAGACGACCCCGTCCTCGAAGCCCAGGAACCTCTCCAGGAACTCGGGAACGGACTCCTCCAGGAGTTCGACTCCAGTCACCTTCTCACTCACTTCCGCGGTCGCAGGTTCCAGCCCTTCGGCAGTTCGGCCTCCGGGATGTGGGGGGCACCCGCACCGTGGCCGCCGCCCTTCGTGCCGGGCGGGTCGATCACATGGCCGTGCGGCCCACCGGTCCCGTGGTCCTTGAAGTCGAAGTGGCCGACTGCGGCTCCGTTCTTGTCGTAGATCGTGTTCTGGACGGGAGTGCCGTCCTTGCCCGTCCGGGTGTACACCGAGTCCGGCGTACCGCCGGTCCACGGCGGCCGCTCCGTCCCCGAGGTGTGTCCGCCCTGCGGGGAGCTGCCACCGCCACAGGGGTTGTAGGGGGTGGGCTTCGGATCGTCGTTGTTGTGGACCAGCACCGGCGTGGCGCCTGCCAGCACATAGTACGTGTGGAGGTTCGCCACCGTGAGGTCGTAGGTCCGCTCCGCGCCGACCCGGTGGTCGACCGCGCTCAGCCTCGCGGAGGTCCCGTCGGCCTGCTGGAGGAGTTCGCCGGCCCGCAGGTCACGGGCGTCCTCCCAGCGCTGGGTGTCGGCGTTCCAGAACGGGTGGTGAGCGGTCGTCGTGAGGACGGCCGCGCTCTCGGCGGTGGCCGGGCCGCCCTCGGCGGACGCCGCGACGGAGAGGTCGGTGAACTCCTCGTCGTCGTCCGTGACGATGACGGCGGTGACCGTCTCCGGCCTGGTCAGCCCCTGCTGCGGGTCGGAGGAGAGGACCTGGTCCCCCGTCCGGACCTGCTCGATCGGCACCAGCGTGCCGTCCGCCATCAGGACCGGGGTCCCGGCGACGAAGCTGTGGCAGACCAGCCACCAGCCGTTGCCGTAGTCGATGTCGAAGGAGCCCGGGTCGGGGTTGCCGTTCTTCTTGTCGCCGAACGTGCCCTCCTCGCCGGCCAGGAACATCCCGTTGTTCTCGCTCCCGCAGGAGCTGTGGAAGGCGCAGGAGTTGACCAGCAGACCGGAGCGGGCCGCAGGAGCCTCCCACCCGGTGCTGGAGTAGCCGTTGATGACCGAGATGTACTCGATCAGGTCCTCGACCTCGTCCGTGCAGGCCGGGCCGATGGCCTTGCACGCGGCGGCGATGGCACGGTTCTCGTCCTTCACCGTCATGTACTCGGGGTGGTTGATCTTCCCGATCTCGGACGCGTAGGCCTTCTTGAGCTTCTGCGCGAGACCGGAACCGTCGTCCTGCACGGCGACGGTCATGGTGATCGCCACGTAGGTCTTGCGGGTGGAGGTGGCCGTCGCGGTCTGCGACGAGCCGCCACCACCGCCACCACCGCCACCACCGCTCGCGGCGGTCCCGCCGCTTCCGCCGTTGCCCGCCGCGGCGGCGGCCTCGGCGGCGGCCTTGGCCGCGGCCCGCTCGTCCTCCTCCTTCTGGGTCGCCTCGGCACAGGCCTGGGTCGCGCACCAGCTGCCGTAGAGGCCGCTGGGGTCGCTGGCGTTGACCGGGTCGTTGTAGGAGTAGGCGTAGGCGTTCCACTGACTCGGGTTCGCCGGGTCGAGGATCGGGTCGGTGCTGATGAAGCGGCCCGTCGCCGGGTCGTACTGCCGCGCCCCGAGGCTGGTCAGACCGGTGTTCTCGTCCTTCAGACCGCCGACGAAGCCCTTGGTGCCCGCCCAGGAGGACGCCGCGGGCTGGCTGCCGCGCGGGTTGCCGAAGGGGTCGGTGGGCCGTCGGGTGACGGTCATGGCCGCGTCGGTGCCGATCTGCAGGCCGTTGGTGCCGTGCGGGTCGGCGGCCTGGACGACGACGGTGCCGCCGCCGACCGGTGCCGTGACGCGGGTGAGGGTCAGCCCGCCGCCCGCCGCGAGGGTGCGGGTGTTGGTGGTGCCCTGGGTGGCCGTGTTCAGGGTGAGTTCGTCGGTGCCGACCACGAGCGTGGTCTTCCCCGGGCTGTGCCGGACCAGCTGGTTGCCGTCCGCGTCGTAGACGTAGGTGGTGTCACCGGCCGTGCTGGTCCTGCTGACCGTGGTCGGCTTGCCCTCGGCGTTCCAGGCCAGGCTGGTGGTGCCGGAGGTGTCGGTGATCGCGGTGGTGTTGCCGACCGCGTCGTACTGGTAGCGGGTGGTCCTGCTCCCGGCCGGGCCGTTGGTGACCGAGCTCAGCAGTGCGTGCGGGCCTCCGGTGCCGCCGCCGGTGTTGGGGGCGGTGGTCGGGGTGTTGCGGGTTCCGGCGGCGCCGAACACCGAGGTCGTGGTGGTGTCGTTGAGGCTGTTGCCGGTGATGTCGTGCTGGACCAGGCCGGTGCGGTTGCCCGCGGCGTCGTAGCTGTAGGTGTTCCAGTACGGTGCCGGGCCGCCGACGGTGCGCCCGCCGGGGCTGACGGCCGCCGGGCCGCCGGCGTTGTCACAGCCACCCGTGCCGGGGACGGCGGTGGAGCTGCCGGTCCCGTGCTTGACGCCGGAGGAGTCCGTCCAGTCGGCGGTGGTGTGGGTGCCGCCGGTGTCGGTCCAGGCGTTGGTCAGCCGGCCGATGCCGTCGTAGGTGAAGCACTGGAGGTCCCGGTCGCGGGCCTCCTGGAGGTTGGTCACCGAGGTGATCCGGCCGGACTGGGTGTAGGTGTAGCTGGTCTGGTCGGCCGAGACCGTGCCGTTCTGCCGGTCGACGAAGGCGTTGACGACCCGCCCGCTCGCCCAGTCGTACTGCTGGGTGGAGACCACCTGGGTGCCGTACGGACCGACGGTGGTGCGCACGGGCCGGGCGGCGGCGTCGTAGATGACCTCGGCCACCACGGACTTCTTGAGGCTCTTGCTGGAGACCAGCAGCCCGGTGTCGTTGTAGGTGTAGCCGATGGTCTCCGCCGGGAGTCCGCCGGCGGCCGGCAGCGTCATGGTGTCCACCAGCCCGAGGACGGGCTCGTAGGTGATCGACGTGCTGTAGGTGCCGGCCAGGGCCCCCTCGGCGGAGGGGATGGTCACGGCGGTGCCGGTCGGCCGGTAGCCGGTGTCGTAGCCGGTGACGGCGTTGACGTACTTCGCGCCGGCCTTCCCGCCGACGTAGCGGGTGGACGAGGTCAGCCGGCCCTTGGCGAGCGTGTCGAACGTCCAGGAGGCGAGCAGGTTCGCGTCGGCGACGCCGCCGTTGTACTGGCCGGTCTTGCGGCCGATCAGGTCGTACGTGTACGAGAGCGTGTTGCCCTTCGCGTCGACGGTGTGGTCGACCCGGGAGTTGGCGTCGTAGTACGTCCGGGAGGTACCGGCGTCCGGGTCGGTGAGCGAGGTCTGCCGGCCCAGCAGGTCGTAGCCGTAGGCCCAGGTGTTCCCGGAGGGGTCGGTGTGGGTGGCCGGCTGGTCGAGCGCGGTGTAGGTGTAGGTGCTGATGTCGGCGTCGGCCGGGTTGCCGGTCGGCGTCGCGGTGCGGTACTGCCAGGACGCCGTGGTGCGGCCCCTCGCGTCGGTGATCGTCGTGGTCGGCGAGGCACCGGCCGGCGGGGTCACGTCCACCCGGTCGGCACCGGGATAGGCGGTGGTGGTCGCCCACTGCAGGTTGGCGTTGGAGCGGAACTCGGCGCGCACCGGGCGGCCGAGGCCGTCGTACGACGTCCAGGTCTGCGACGGCACCTGCGAGTCCTGCGGCAGGTAGAGCGCGGTGCTGGGCGCGGTGGTCGCCTCGTAGTAGGGCTCCGAGGTCTTGATCACCCAGCCGTGCGAGTCGTACACGGTGTCGGTGATCAGCCGGCCGGTGGCCCGGGCGTCGCTGGTCCGCTGGACCTGCCGGATGCGGCCGAGGCCGTCGAACAGCTCGCGCTGGCCCGAATAGGTGTTGCCGGCGCGCTGCAGCCACTCGCTGGTGATCACCGAGGGGCCGGCGGTGCCGTTGACGGCGTAGCCGAACCGCATGTTGGGCAGCTGGTCGAGGCCGCGCCCGGGGACCCACACGGCGGTGCGGCGGCCGAGGCCGTCGTACTGCTGGGTGGTGGTCCGCTGGTTGGTGTCGGTCTCGCTGAGCGCCTGGCCACGGCCGGGCTCCTGGTTGACCACCGCCGTCCAGCCGGCGCCGAGCGGGCCGGTGGTGGTCACGGTGGTCGGGAAGAGTCCGGTGGCGGGGCTGCGGGTGGTGGTGGTGACGGCCGGGGTGAGCGTGGCGCCGCTCAGCTGCGCGCCGGCGGCGTCGTACACCGAGCCGTCCGGGGTGGCGGTGGTGACGGTGCGGCCGTAGGCGTCGTAGGTGGTGCTGCCGCCGTGGGTGTAGACCGGGTTGCCGGCCGCGTCGTAGTGGTCGAGCACCTGGACGCCGGAGGCGTCACCGGTGGTCCCGGCCTGCTTGAACGGCCGCCCGTCGTACAGCGTCCGGCTGCCGCCGACGGTGTTCGCCGCGGTCGCCGTGGTGCCGCAGGGGCCCTGCACGGTGGTCCGCTGGGCGGGCAGGATCATCAGCAGCGGGTTGTCGGAGACCGCGTACGTCAGCGTGGTGCACAGCTCCGGGGTGGCGGCGGTGCCGTCGCCCTTGTCGGCGGTGTGCAGCACCCGGTTGCCGTGCGCGGGGTCGGTGGTGGTGACCTTGGTGGTGGTCCGCCAGCTGCCGTCCGCCAGCTTGTCCTTGCTGATGTCGGTGACCTGGGAGTCCGGGTACCGGGCGTAGATCTTCGGTGCGCCGGCGCTCTGGCTCTGGGTCGCGGTCGCGGTCTGGCCGGAGCGCACGCTGCCGGAGACGGCCTTCACCGTGCCGCCCGCCTGGTCGAAGACCTCTGCCGCGAGCACCGTGCCGGCCAGCCAGTCGCTGTCCTTGACGGTGCCGCCGAGCGGGCTGGCGACCTCGACGCTGCGGGTGGTGCCGTCGGCCTTGTAGTCGCCGTCCATGCCCCGCAGGTAGGTGCTCTTCTGCTGGGTCTTCGGGGCCTCGCCGGGGAAGGCGCTGCCGGTCGTGGTGGTGACCGCCTCGTACCCGCGGAAGTAGTCCCAGGTGCGGGACTTGGGGTCGGTGAACTCGGCGTCGTCCCGGTGCCAGGCGGCGGTGCCGTGGTAGGTGTACTCGGTGGTCCGGGTGACCGAGGGGCTGGTGACCAGGTCCTGCTCGGTCACCGTGCGCACCATCGGCTTGTTGAACCAGTCGTTGACCGGGAACACCTCGGTCTGGCCCGGCTGCGGGGTGCGGCCCGGCGGGTACCAGTTGACCGGCATGCAGGCCATGGTGTTGCTGTCGGCCGAGGCCGGCATGTGGTTGTTGACGCGCGAGCACTCGGGGTCGGTGTAGACGACGTTGACCCGGCCGCCGGTCTCGGTGGTGATCTCCTTGATGCGCGGGCGCATGAACATCGGCGAGGCCGGCACCAGGCCGTCCACCCGGTTCGGGATCATCTTGTGGGCGAAGGTGACGGGCTTCAGCGCCGCGCCCGGGCGGCCGTTGGTGCCGGTCCGGGTGATGGAGTCCAGCCAGAGCGTGCGCTTGGTGCCGTCGCCCGGGTCCACCAGGGACTGGCCGAGCGCCCAGCTGTCCACCGTGACGGGGCCGGAGCCGGTCGTCACCTGCGTGGTGATCGAGGTGAGCCGCTTGGTGGAGAAGAAGGTCGGCGCGTAGTTGGTGCAGGTGCCCGAGGAGGCGCAGAGCTGGTCGACCGGCACGTCCGGCCAGAAGTCCGCGTTGGCGGTGGTGCGCTGGCTCTCGGCACAGGTGATCGCACCACTGGGGTTGCAGCGCTCGGCGGTGGCGTCGAACGTCACCAGCGCGCCCGGGGTGAGGGTGCCCTTGGCGGCCTTCTGCTCGTCGTAGCGCTGGTTGTAGGCGATCTGCGTCAGCGTGGTGGCGCGCTCGTAGGGGGTGAGGGTGCCGTTGCCGTTGTTCTGCCCGCCGCCACGGCTGTAGTGGTTGGTCTCCGGCGCGTAGCGGTAGCCGATCAGGTTCTTGTGCGCGTCGACGACGTAGTCGAGCTGCCAGCGGTAGGCCATCTGGCACCAGGAGCCCTTGCCGGTGGACGCGCTGTAGCACGGGTCCCCCGGGTTGGGCGAGTAGACCGGGCTGGTCAGCACGGACTGGGCGGCCGGGTCGGTGGCGTCGCCACCGGGCAGGTGGTTGCTGCCGAAGTAGTACTCGGTGCCGTCCGGGGTGGTGATCCGCCAGTACTCGGTGTCCTTGTACGCGCGCTCGCCGGCCGCGCGCGGGGCGCCGGTCAGCTGCTCGACCTTGGAACCGTCGTCGCCCTGGAGGTGCCAGACGCCGGTGGTGTCGTCGCGGACCAGGGTGCCGGAGCGGCCCGCCAGCGAGAGCGTGGCGTTCTGCCCGCCCCAGCAGCGGTCGCCCGAACCCTTGATGCCGTTGTCGCCGCCCTTGTCGCAGGTGCGGTAGGAGCGCTCGACGAAGCCCGGCTCGTACGACCAGCCGTCACCGATCCAGGAGGACTGGGAGTTGGTCGCCGAGGTCAGTCCGTCGACGGACGAGGAGTTGTAGCCGAGCACCACGGACGGCGCCAGGCCGCCCAGGGTCGGCGGGACCTGGATCGTGTAGTTGTAGGTGAAGCTGCCGACGTTCGAGCCGGCGCTCCACTCCATCGACGGGGCCAGCGCCGTCGCCTCGTAGCTGCCGCCGGCTCCCGACCCGGTCGGCTCGGCGGACAGCACCATCGGGGCCGCCGCCGGGGCGCTCGGCGCGGCCGGCGCGGCGGTCTTCGCCGATACGGCGGCACCGGCGGACGGCAGCACCACGTCGGCGGAGAGCCTGCCGCTCGCGTCGACGGTGGACTCCACCGGCGTCCTGGTCCGGCACTCCTCCCGCTCCGGGGTGGTCAGCGCACAGGCGGGCAGCGCGACCAGCCGCGCCCGGTCCGCCCAGCCCGCGGCCTGAAGGCCCTTCAGGTCCAGCGAGACGTGGGTGCGCCGGCCCTCGGCGGAGGGCGTGGCGTCCGCGTCGGTCAGCGCGACCAGCGCGCTGCCGGCGCCGGCGGCCTTGCCCCTGGCGGTGTCCGTCACCTCGACGGACACCGCGGTGGCCTGCGGTGCGCCGGCCTCGCGGGCCGACGGCGACGCGGCCGGCGACGCACCGTCACCGACGGGCGCGAGCAGCACCGGCAGGGTGCCGGCCCGGCTCGGCCCGGAACCGCCCGAGGCCGGGGAGACCCCGCCGGTCGCGGCCCGGGCCGCCTTGGCCTCCGCCCCGTCGGCGCCCAGCCGGACGGTGGCCCTGCCGGGTACCACGGGCGCGGCCACGGCCGGCGTCCAGGTCTCCGGACGCGCCGCCGACGCGGCGCCCGTCCCGTCCGGCCGGTGGTCGCGGCCCGCGACCGACGGCGTGTCAGCGCCGAGCGGTGTCTGCGCCGGGGACCAGATCAGGTCCTCCGACCCGGGTTCCGCAGCCCAGGCCACACCGGGCGGCACCACCACACCTGTCAATGTCACGGCGAGCAGGGCGGCCAGGCCCGGCGACCAGCGCCTGCCCGTCCTCCCGGCCCGCCCCAGGGCATGCCGAAGCTCCACGTCAGTCCCCTTCGTAAGACGGCATGACGCGTCATCAGGCTCCGACGCGCCTGTCCGCGCATAGATCGGGCACGGACGTTAGTGATCATCAACTGCGCCCCGCCACCGCGAATCGGACAAACCGGAATTGGTTTACACCTTTGTTATCGAGGCGCATGGCGCCAATGGGACATGTGCGAACAAAGCGCCGAATGGGATTGACCAACCCCCTGACCAGCAGACATCGTTCGTTCCCGCACACGCCGCCCTGGAGGGCGGGCTCCACCGGAGGGGACCGATGTCGTCCATCAGAAGCACCCAATCACCGCCGAACCGGATACCTCGCAGGTCACCGAACCGCGCCCTCGCCGCGCTCGGCACCAGCCTCGCGCTGGGCCTCGGCCTGCTCGGAGGGACGGGCGCCACCGCGGCGGCGGCCCCCGGCCCCGCCGGGGACAGCCGGACGGCGGTCACCCCGACCGGGGCCGCTCCGCAGCGCACGCCCGAGCAGCAGGCCATGCTCGACGCCGTCTCCACCGCGAAGGCGACCGGCAAGCCGGTCGTGGTCGAGGCGATGACGACCGAGTCCTCCCGGACCGTCGCCAACCCGGACGGCACCCTCACCACCACCGACCACAGCGCGCCCGTCCGCACCAGGAAGTCCGGCAGCTGGGCCGACCTCGACGCGACGCTGCGCGCCAACCCCGACGGCACCCTCACCCCGGCCGTCTCCTCCACCCCGGTCACCTTCTCCGGCGGCGGCAGCGGTCCCATGGCGACGCTCGCCACCGAGGACGGCAAGAAGCTCTCCTTCGACGCCCCGTTCGCCCTCCCGAAGCCGACCCTCAACGGCGCCACCGCCACCTACCCGGAGGTCCTGCCGGGCGTCGACCTCCAGCTCACCGCCCTCGCGGACGGCGGCTGGCGCGACGTCATCGTCGTCCGCACCGCCGAGGCCGCCGCCGACCCCGCCCTGAAGACGCTGCGCTTCCCGATCACGGCCGAGGGACTGGACGTCTCCACCACCGACTCCGGTGAGGTGGAGGTCAAGGACGACCGGGGCACCGTCCGCTTCCACTCCTCCCCCGCCCTGCAGTGGGACTCCTCCCGGCCCGCGCCGGCCGCGGCCCCGGCCAAGTCGGCCGCGACGGGCCGCTCGGCGGCCGCGCGCAACGATCCCGACGCGCCCCCGCCGCCGCCCGCCTCCACCGCCGACGGCCCCGGGGACGGCGCCAACGTCGCCGCGATCACCACGGCCGTCACCAACGGCGCCCTGGAGCTGACGCCCGACCGGGCCGCCCTGGGCTCGGGCACCGGTCCCTGGTACCTCGACCCGACCTTCACCTCGGCCGCCAGCACCTCCGAGGGCTCGGTGCAGGTCCAGGAGAACTACAAGACCGCCAGGAACTACAACAAGAAGACCAACCTCTCGACCGGGTACTGCGGTTACCACAGCAGCGACCCGCAGCTGAACTGCGCCGTCGAGGGCCGCGAGCGGGCCTACTTCCAGATCCGGATCAACCCCGCCCTCTCCACCATCCCCAACGGGGCACAGTTCCCGCCCACCCTCTACACCTCCACCCTCAACGGCCAGGTCACCGACGCCTCCAGCCCCGGCACCCCGACCGACCTGGGCGTCTACTCGGCGCCACAGGGCCGGACCATCGGCGAGGCCAGCGACTGGAACAACCAGCCGTGCGGCACCAACGGCAACCTGATCATGGACAGCTGCGACTACGTCGGGACCCAGCGCATCACCGGGTCCGGACCGCTGGCCGTCGACGTCACCGGCTGGATGCAGCGGGCCGCCGCGGAGAAGTGGCAGGTCTGGACCATCGGGATCGCCCCGCAGGCGACCGAGTGGGAGAAGCTCTACCGCCACAAGATCGCCAGCAACCCGAGCATCGCCAGCACCTACGACATCACCCCGACCATCTGGTACCCGCGCACCAGCCCGGCACCGGGCTTCGCCAACAACCGCACCACCGCCGAGTGCACCAGCGGCGGCGCGAACCCGTGGGACAACCCGGGCTGGGTCGGCAGCAACCAGAACATCTACCTGACCGCCAACAGCTGGTCCCCCACCGGGCAGAGCCTCTACACCGGCTTCCACGTCTGGGACGACAACGACCCCAACTTCAGCATTGTCGACGGCGGTTGGGGCGGCAGCTACAACGACCCCGGCTACACCCTGCCGGTCGGCCCGCTCGCCGACGGCCACCAGTACGGCTGGCTCGCCCGGGTCACCGACGAGGCCCTCACCTCGCCGTCCAGCGTCTGGTGCTACTTCCGCGTCGACCGCACCAACCCGCGCCTCAGCATCAGCTCCACCGACTTCCCGCCGTCCGGCACGCCCAATGACCACCCGGCCCGGTTCGCCAACGACCCCGAGCACCCGGGCACGTTCGTCATCAACGCCGAGGACCCGGCGCCCGCCGCCGGCCTGCGTGCCTCCGGCATCGCCTGCGTGCGTTTCAGCACCGACCCGACCCCGGTCGTCGGGTGGCAGTGCGGCCAGTCCGGCACCTACGGCCCGGGCGCGTCGGTCTCCTTCGCCCCGACCCGCTGGGGCACCAACTCCGTCTACGCGTGGGCGATGGACGTCGCGGGCAACTACAGCCAGCGCGCCGACTACAACTTCTACGCCCCCTGGAAGCCCGGCACCGCCCCGATCTTCGGCGACACCGACGGCGACCAGATCCCCGACATCGTCACCCCGGACGCGGCCGGCAACCTGCGGACCCTGAGCGGCAACAACGACCCGTCGCGCGCCATCACCGCCTCCGCCGCGAGCGCTCCGCGCAACGACGTCAACGACACCACCACCAGCTGGGCCGACTACCAGGTCACCCACCGCGGCACGCTCAACGAGGCCGGGGCGCTGGACCAGTTGATCGTCCACAACACCCGTGACGCCAACCTCAAGAAGAACCTCTACCTGATCGACAACGACGGCACCGGGCGGTACGACCAGTACACGAGGATTCCGCTGACCCGGCAGCCGGCCACCGCCTGCGCGGCCGTCCCGTCCTCCGGCCTGGCCTGCCCGGCCGACCGGCCGTTCGCCTCCGACTGGTCCCAGGTCAGCCAGCTGGTCGCCCTCGGCACCCCCAGCGGCGAGCTGACCCAGAAGTTCCCGGCCACCCCGACCGGCCCGGCCCAGACGAAGATCATCAGCCAGACCTCCGTGCTCACCGTCGAAGGCGGCCGGCTCTGGCTGCACGACGCCCACGAACTGAAGTGGAACGAGGTCAACTCCCCCGCCCTGCTCATCCCGACCGCCCCCGGATCGGGCAGCTGGGACGAGTACGACCTCATCAACCCCGGCCCCGCGAACGGCGTGACCACGACGCCCGATCACCCCGACGCCTGGCAGGCCACCCTGTGGGCGCGGCACCGTGCCACCGGCGACGTCTTCTCCTACCCGATCACCCGCACCGCCGAGGGCGAGACCGACTTCAGCGCGCTGACCAAGCCCAACAGCGGCAAGCTGATCGACCGCGGCGACGGCCTGACCGCCGCCAACCACCCCAAGATCGGCGCCGCCGACTTCAACGGTGACGGCTTCGCCGACCTCTGGGTCATGGACAACACCGGCGCCATCGCCGTCTTCACCGGCACCGGCAACGCCAAGGGCAAGGTCGACGGCTTCTCCGGCATCTCCTTCATGGGCTACGCCAACACCAGCGTCGCCCTGCACTCCAACCAGGTCCCCTGGCAGTGCCTCGACGCCGAGGGCGGCCCGCGCGACGGAGCCGAGATGTCCGTCTGGGGCTGCTGGAGCTCTGTCACCCAGCGGTTCACCTTCGGCATCGACGGGACGATCCGCGCCTCCGGCTACTGCCTGACCGCCCAGGATCCCTCGCTCGCCAACGGGACCAAGGTCGTCCTCTCCACCTGCGGCAACAAGCCGAGCCAGAAGTGGGCGATGACCCCCGACGGCCGGATCTACCTCCCGGCCACGGCCACGGCCTCCGCCCCCACCGGCCGCTGCCTGGAACGCCCGGGCTGGGACGCCAACCAAGGCATCCGGCTCGGTATCTGGGACTGCCCCGCGCTCCAGGCCAACCAGCAGTGGACCCTGACCGTGGAGACCGGGCCCTGACCGCCTGACACCTCCTCCGCACACAGCACGGCGGCCGCCCCCGGCGCGCGGCGCGGTGTGGCGGCGCGGGGGGGGCTGGTGCGGGCCGGCCAGGGGGGGGCGGGGGTGGGGGGCGG
>NZ_JBHYUU010000159.1:0-18794 GCF_042749955.1 Kitasatospora sp. NPDC059462
GTCCCGCCCTCGATCGGGCCCGGCGCGGGTACGGCTCCCGCGCCCGCCCCCGCCCCCGGACCCGGCCCCGCTCCCGTGCCCGGGCGGTCCGACGACCACCCGGACGGCCACCACCCGCACCGCCGCCGGACGGACGCGGCGTCCGCCGACGGCCAGTCCGCGCTCGCCTGGGGCGCGGTGCCGATGGCCACCGCGCACGCGACCGCCCTGCACCTGGCCATGCGCGCGCTGCGCGGGGACGGCGTGGCGGGCGCGCCCGTCGTCCGGCTGCGGACCATCGCGGACAGCCGCCCGACCGGCCTGCCCGGCGGCCTCGGCCCGGTCGATCCGGAGCACCAGCGCGAGATCGAACGCCGGGCCCCCCGGGACGCCGACGGCCTGCCGGCCCGTCACCCCGATCCGGCGCAGGGCGGCTGGACCGAGGTGGTCAACGACGGCGGGTACCGCGAACCGGGGCGGGCCAACAACAGCCTGGAGATCGCCCTCTCCGCCGTCGACACCTTCACCGGCCGGCCGACCTGCGCCGCGCCGCGGATCCCCACCGAGGGGGACGCGGGCGAACGCGGCGGCCGCGACCGCGCCGAGCGCGAACTCGGCGCGCCGTTCCGCGACCTCGGCGACGGCGACCAGGCCTTCGCCCGCCTCGCGGGCGAACTGCGCCGGGCCGGCCACGGCGCCCAGGCCGTGCTGCTCACCCTGGACGGCTTCGGCCGCCCGCACGCCTGGAACGCGGTGAACCACCGGGACACCGTGACCTACCTCGACCACCAGGCGGGCCGCCGGGACCCGGCCCCCCTCCACCCGGCCGACCACGGCCTCTGGGCCATCGCCCTCGGTCCCGAGGGCCGCCCCCTGGACCTCCTCGCCCCTGCCCCGTGAGCGGGGGACGGTCCCGGCCGCGGGCCAGGACGCGGACCGGTCCGGAGAATCGGCGCGAGGGGCGGGCAACGAGCGAGTGGAGGTGGCCGCGGTGGCGGTGACGAGGGCGGCGGCGATCGAGGCGGCGCATCGGTGGATCAACGGGGACCTGCCGGCGGCGGGCGCCCGGCGGGTCCGGTCGCACGAGTTCGAGCTGGGCTGGGTGGTCTGGGCCGAGCCCCCGCCGGTCGGGGTGGACCCGCGGACCGGGGAACGGCGCGCACCCGAGGAGATCGGGGCGGCCTGCGCCGTGGTGGACCGGACGGACGGCCGGTTCACCGTCTGGCCGTCCGTCCCGGTGCCCGAAGTGGTCCGGCTGTACCGGGACTTCGTCGGCGCGGGCGGGTACGACCCGGCCCGGCCGCCCGCCACCGGCCGCGGCACCCGTGCCGAACTGACCTACCGTGACCCGGGCGGCGAGCGCCGGGTGCTGGCCCTGCGGTCGGCGCCGGGCCTCGCCCACCCGGCGCTGCGCGGCTGGTGGTGGCTGCGCGAGCAGGGCGTCCGGCCCGAGGAGGTGCTCGCCGTCCGCACCGACCTGCGGCCGAGCGCCCTGCCGGGCGGTTACTGGGCGCACGCGCTGGCGGCCGAACTGCCCGGCGTGCGGCTGGAGTCCGACCTGCCGTACGGCCCGCGCTTCGACCACCGGGCGGCGGCCGTGCGCGCGCTGCCGCACGGCGAGGGGGACGGTCCGGCCCGCAACCGGGTGCCGTTCCCGCGCGCCGTCCCGCGCCCGCCCGCCGAGCCCGCGCACGTGCTGGCCGAGCGGCTGACGGCCCGCTTCGGGCCGGACGGCGTCCGCCGGTTCGCCCCGGCGGACGTCGCCCGCGCCGACCTGCCGGCCGAGGCCGCCCGCGTGCTGCTGACGGTCGGCGTGCCGGCGGGCGTCGACGGCTACTTCGCCCTGCACGACCCGCGCCCGGAGCCGGTCGTCGGCGGCGTGCCGCACGACGGCGCCCGCCCGCGGACTGTGCTCCCGCCGCTCGCCGACCACCTGGCGGCGGTGGGCCGCGGTACCCGGGTGGCCGAGCGGGAGCGCCGGGCGCTGGCCCCGCAGGTGGTGCTCGGCACGGACGGCTGGGCGCTGATCACCCTGGACACCGCCTGCGGCGCCGTGCGCGCCGTCGACCCCGACCACGCCACGGCCCGCCACTGCAACGCCTCCGCGGCCGCCTTCGTGAGCTCCCTCGACGTCTTCGCCGGCCGGCTGCCCGGTCTGCGCGGGCTCGGCCCGGAGGCCGCCGGAGCGGCCGTCGCCGACCTTCAGGACGCCCTCGCGGCGGTGGACCCGGAGGTCTTCGCCGACCCGGAGAACTGGTGGGCGGTGATCGTCGAGCAGCTCTGGGACGGCCTGCTCTGAACGGCCCGCCCGCCGGGCCGTCCGGGTGAACGCCGGAACAACGCCGTCCGAATACTGTTCGAACGGCGTCACCGGACGGGCCCCCGGCCGCCCCCCGGAGCTGCGATCAGTGCCCGGACCAGCAGAAACAGCGGCACGGCCGGTCTCCTCCGGCCCGGGATCGCGTAGCGTGGAGAGTTATGCGACTCGGTGTTCTCGACGTAGGTTCCAACACGGTCCACTTCCTCGTGGTGGACGCCCATCCGGGCGCCGCCCCCCTGCCCGCCTACTCCCACAAGGCCGAGCTGCGGCTCGCCGAACTCCTCGACGAGCAGGGTGCGATCAGTGAGACCGGCGTCGAGCGGCTGATCGGCATGGTCGCCTCCTCGCTGCGGGTCGCCGAGGACAAGGGCGTGGTCGACATACTGCCCTTCGCGACCTCCGCCGTGCGCGAGGCCGCCAACGGCGAGGCGGTGCTGCGCCGGGTCGCCGAGGAGACCGGCGTCGAGCTGCGGGTGCTCTCCGGTCAGGACGAAGCCCGGCTGACCTTCCTGGCGGTCCGTCGCTGGTTCGGCTGGTCCTCCGGCCGGCTGCTCAACCTCGACATCGGCGGCGGCTCGCTGGAGATCGCCTGCGGCCTGGACGAGCAGCCGGACGCCGCCTGCTCGCTGCCGCTCGGCGCCGGCCGGCTGACCGCCCGCTGGCTGCCCGGCGACGTCGCCGACCCCGAGCAGCTGCGCGGGCTCCGGCGGCACATCCGCGCCGAGATCGCCACCGTCGTCGGCGAGATCTCCCGGCTCGGCGCCCCGGACCACGCGGTCGCCACCTCCAAGACCTTCAAGCAGCTCGCCCGGATGACCGGAGCCGCCCCGGCCGACGCCGGTCCGTACGCGGACCGCCGGCTCACCCGCGGCAACCTCGCCGCCTGGCTGCCCCGGCTCTCCGCGATGACCGTCGCCGAGCGGGCGCAGATCCCCGGCGTCTCCGAGGGGCGCGCCAAGCAGCTGCTGGCGGGCGCGCTGGTCGCCGACGCCGCGATGGACCTGTTCGGCCTCGACGAGCTGGACGTCTGTCCCTGGGCGCTGCGCGAGGGCATCATCCTGCGCCGCCTGGACGCCATGGACAACGCCGCCGACCGCCGCCGACCCGCCCTCACTCCCTGAGGTCGCCCCTTGACGGACGGCGCCCGCGGCGGTCGGGCGGGCTCCGGCCCGCTCCCCGTTCCGGGCGCCGTCCGCTTACGCTGTCTCCCGTGGCGCACCCAGCGGACGAGGACGGAACGCGGGAGGGCCGCGCTCCCGAGGACGGGCAGCCGCGGCCGGACACCCCGCGCCGCGCCGAGCCGGAAGGGCCGGCCCGCCCGGCCGACCGGGCCGCCCCCGCCGCCGGACCCGCCCGCCCCCGCAAGCTCGGCAAGGCCGCCCGTGAGGCCGCCGGCGGGGTCGCCGAGAAGGCGGCCCGCAAGGCCGCCACCCGGGCGGCAGGAAAGTCGGCGGGCAAGGAGGCGGGCAAGGCGGCCGGGAAGCCGGCCGCCACCGGGGCCCCCGCCGCCCAGCCCGCCCGCGGCACCCGCACCGCCCGGGCGGCCGGCGCCGCCAAGGCCGCCGTCCAGTCGGTGAAGTCCGTCAAGGCCGCCCGCCAGGCCGCCGCCCGCCCCCCGCTGCTGCGCACCACCGACCGCCTGGTGCTGCCCGCGCACCCCTCCCTGCACATCCCGGACACCAAGGTCGCCCTCTCCACCGCCTCGGTCTACCCGGCCAACACCGCGATCGCCTTCGAGCTCGCCGCCAAGCTCGGCTACGACGGGGTCGAGGTCATGGTCTGGAACGACCCGGTCAGCCAGGACATCGAGGCGCTGCGCCGCCTCTCCGACGTCCACGGCATGCCGATCCTCGCCGTGCACGCGCCGTGCCTGCTGATCACCCAGCGGGTGTGGACCACCGACCCGTGGACCAAGCTGGTCCGCGCCCGCGCGGCGGCCGAGAAGCTCGGCGCGAGCGCGGTCGTCGTCCACCCGCCGTTCCGCTGGCAGCGCCAGTACTCCCGGGAGTTCGTCGAGGGCATCCACCGGATGGCGGGGGAGAGCGACGTCCGGTTCGCCGTCGAGAACATGTACCCGTGGCGCTACAAGGACCGCGAGGTGCTGGCCTACGCGCCGGGCTGGGACGTCACCGACGAGGAGTACCGGCACTTCACCATTGACCTCTCGCACGTCGCCACCTCACGGGTGGACGCCTTCGCGATGGTCGACCGGATGGGGGACCGGCTCGCCCACATCCACCTGGCGGACGGCTCGGGCTCCGGGAAGGACGAGCACCTCATCCCCGGCCGGGGCAAGCAGCCCTGCGCCGAGCTGCTGGAACACCTCGCCCGGACCGGGTTCGACGGCCACGTGGTGCTGGAGGTCAACACCCGCCGGGCCGCGTCGCCCGCCGAACGCGAGGCCGATCTCGCCGAGGCGCTCGCCTTCACCCGCTTGCACCTGGCCACCCCCGCGCGCGTACGCTGACAGCACACGAACTGCCGGACTCAGGGGGAGACATGGCGGACCGGAACGGGACCGGAGGCGACTTCCGCGGGCTGGCGGAGTCGTTCGGTGGGGTGGCGGCGGAGTACGACCGGGCGCGGCCGTCGTATCCGCAGGAGTTGTTCGACGAGGTGGAGCGGCTTTCCGGGCGGGGTCTGCGGGGGGCGCGGGTGTTGGACGTGGGGGCGGGGACGGGGATCTCGACGCGGTTGCTGGCGGCGCGGGGTGCCGAGGTGGTGGGGGTGGAGCCGAGTGCGGGGATGGCGGCGCAGTTCCTGGCGAGTGGTCCGGGGCTGGCGCTGGTCCGGGGGAGCGGTGACGAGTTGCCCTTCCACGATGGTTTGGCGGACTTCGTCACCTATGCGCAGGCGTTCCACTGGACGGATCCCGCGCGTTCGGTGCCCGAGGCGATCCGGGTGCTGCGGCCCGGTGGCGCCCTCGCCGTCTGGTGGAACGTGAAGGACAGCGGCGTCACCTGGGTGCGGGCGATGGGCGAGCGGCTCGCCGCCGCGCTGCCCGCGACGTACCACCACTACAGCGCCACCAAGGAGATCGCCTCCCACCTCGCCCCGTACGGACTGCGGTCGGGGAAGGCCGTGCTGCACTGGGAGCGCCGGGTCACCGTCGACCACCTGATCACCGACCTCTCCTCGCGCTCCTACCTCGCCGCGCTCACCCCGGAACAGCGCGAACCGCTGCTGGCGGTCGAGCGCGCGGCCCTGCTGGCGGAGTTCCCGGACGGCTGGGTGATCGAGCCGTACGTGCTGGACCTCACGGTGGCCCTGACCCCGGCCCGGCCGCTCGCGTAGGCTGACGTCCGACGTGAACTGCCGCTCGGGGGAGGGGACATGACGGACGTGCAGGAGTTCCGCAGGCTGGCGGAGTCGTTCGGTGGGGTGGCGGCGGAGTACGACCGGGCGCGGCCGTCGTATCCGCAGGAGTTGTTCGACGAGGTGGAGCGGCTTTCCGGGCGGGGTCTGCGGGGGGCGCGGGTGCTGGACGTGGGGGCGGGGACGGGGATCTCGACGCGGTTGCTGGCGGCGCGGGGTGCCGAGGTGGTGGGGGTGGAGCCGAGTGCGGGGATGGCGGCGCAGTTCCTGGCGAGTGGTCCGGGGCTGGCGCTGGTCCGGGGGAGCGGTGACGAGTTGCCCTTCCACGATGGTTCGGCGGACTTCGTCACCTATGCGCAGGCGTTCCACTGGACGGATCCCGCGCGTTCGGTGCCCGAGGCGATCCGGGTGCTGCGGCCGGGCGGCGCCCTCGCCGCCTGGTGGAACGTGATGGACCAGGAGGTGCCCTGGGTCCGGGCCGCCGGTGACCGGGAACGCGCGCTGCTGCCCGGGGCGGTGCGCCAGTTCGACGAACTGGAGACGGCCGGCGAGCAGTGGCGCCGCCTCGGTCTGGACTCCGTCGCCACCGTGCTCCGCTGGGAGCGCCGGACCACCGTCGACGACCTGATCACCGACCTCTCCTCGCGCTCCTACGTCGCCGTCCTCGACGAGGACCGGCGCCGTGCGGTGCTGGAGAGCGAGCGCGAGGCGCTCCGGGCCGAGTTCCCGGACGGCCGGATCACCGTGCCGTACCTCCTCGACCTGACCCTCGCGGTCGTCCCCGGCTGACCGCCTCGCCGCCCCGTCGCCGGCCCGTCCGCGCCCGCGCCGCCGCCCGCGCCGCTGACCGCATCGCGGACGCGGCGTCCGCCGCCGGGACGGCGGGCGTAGGCTCGACGGACACCGTGGCCCCGCACCCTCCGAACGACCGGGGCCGCCAGCCAGCCTCCGAAGGAGTGGAGCACAGTGCCCGAGCTGAGGTCCCGTACGGTCACCCACGGTCGCAACATGGCAGGCGCCCGGGCGCTTCTCCGGGCCGCCGGCGTAGCCCGCGAGGACTTCGGCAAGCCGATCATCGCGGTCGCCAACTCCTTCACCGAGTTCGTCCCCGGCCACACCCACCTCCAGCCGGTCGGCCGGATCGTCTCCGAGGCGATCAAGGAGGCGGGCGGCATCCCCCGCGAGTTCAACACCATCGCGGTCGACGACGGCATCGCGATGGGCCACGGCGGCATGCTCTACTCGCTGCCCTCGCGCGACCTGATCGCCGACTCGGTCGAGTACATGGTCAACGCGCACTGCGCCGACGCGCTGATCTGCATCTCCAACTGCGACAAGATCACCCCCGGCATGCTGATGGCCGCGCTGCGCCTGAACATCCCGACGGTCTTCGTCTCCGGCGGCCCGATGGAGGCCGGCAAGGCCACCCTGGTCGACGGCACCGTGCGCAAGCTCGACCTGGTCGACGCGATCTCCCAGGCGGTCAACGAGAACGTCTCCGACGAGGACATCGCGATCATCGAGGAGAACGCCTGTCCGACCTGCGGCTCCTGCTCGGGCATGTTCACCGCCAACTCGATGAACTGCCTCACCGAGGCGATCGGCCTCTCGCTGCCCGGCAACGGCTCCGTGCTCGCCACCCACACCGCCCGCCGCGCCCTCTACGAGCGGGCCGGCCGCACCGTGGTCGAGATCGCCGGCCGCCACTACGGCCAGGACGACCACTCCGTCCTGCCCCGCTCGATCGCCACCCGCGCAGCCTTCGAGAACGCCATGGCCCTCGACATCGCCATGGGCGGCTCGACCAACACCATCCTCCACCTGCTCGCCGCCGCCCAGGAGGCCGAGCTGGACTTCGACATGCGGGCCATCGACGCGATCTCCCGCAAGGTGCCCTGCCTCTCCAAGGTCGCGCCCAACGGCTCGTACTACATGGAGGACGTGCACCGGGCCGGCGGCATCCCGGCCATCCTCGGCGAGCTGTACCGCGGCGGGCTGCTCAACGAGGACGTCCACACCGTCCACGCCGACTCGCTCGCCGAGTGGCTGAAGACCTGGGACGTCCGCGGCGGCTCGCCCTCCGCCGAGGCCGTCGAGCTGTGGCACGCCGCCCCCGGCTGCGTCCGCTCCGCCGAGGCCTTCTCGCAGTCCGAGCGCTGGGAGTCGCTGGACACCGACGCCGCCGGCGGCTGCATCCGCAGCGTCGAGCACGCGTACTCCGTCGAGGGCGGCCTCGCCGTGCTGTACGGCAACCTCGCCGAGGACGGCTGCATCGTGAAGACGGCCGGCGTCGACGAGTCGATCTGGACGTTCAGCGGCCCGGCCGTCGTCGTCGAGTCCCAGGAGGACGCGGTCGAGGCGATCCTCGCCAAGCGGGTCAAGGAGGGCGACGTCGTCGTCATCCGCTACGAGGGCCCCAAGGGCGGCCCCGGCATGCAGGAGATGCTCTACCCGACCTCCTTCCTCAAGGGCCGCGGCCTCGGCAAGGCCTGCGCGCTGGTCACCGACGGCCGCTTCTCCGGCGGCACCTCGGGCCTGTCCATCGGCCACGCCTCCCCGGAGGCCGCGTCCGGCGGCACCATCGCGCTGGTCGAGGACGGCGACACCATCGCCATCGACATCCCGGGCCGGCGGATCTCCCTGGAGGTGCCCGCCGAGGTCCTGGACGAGCGGCGCCGCGCGCTGGAGGCCGCCGGCGGCTACCGGCCGAAGAACCGCGACCGCCAGGTCAGCCAGGCCCTGCGCGCGTACGCCGCGATGGCCACCTCCGCCGACAAGGGCGCCGTCCGGGACGTCAGCAAGCTCGGCTGACCCCGGCCGCGCCCCCGCAGCGACACGAGGAGCCGTCCCGGCCACCGGGACGGCTCCTCCGGTGTTTCCGCCCACCGGGGATAATCGGACCCGTGACCCAGGAACCCAGTCCCTCCGCCCAGCCCGCAGGCGCCCCCGAGCCGGAGCCGATCCGCTGGTTCGGCACCAGCTGGGTCGAGCGCGGCGGCGACTACCGGCTGCGCCGCGTCCTCGTCCCGGCCGGCGCCCTGCTCGCCGCCGCGGCCGCCGCCCTCGTGCTGCGCTTCGCCGTCGACGGCATCCGGATCGCCGACAACGGCGGGTTCCTCAACGGGCTGCTGGTCGCCGCCGTGGGCATCTGCTCGATGCTCGCCGCGCTGCGCACCTGGAAGCTGCTCGCCGAGGGCAAGGAGAGCCTGACCGGCTGGATGGCCGAGGAGAAGTCGCTCGGCGTGGTCTGGATCATCGGCGGGGTCGGCTCCCTGCTCGCCTACTTCGTCCGCGGTCTGCGCGAGGCGCCGGGCGAGGCCGTCCGGCGCGCCCGCTACGAGCAGGAGCTCGCCCGCTACGAGCGCCGGCAGGCGGGCCGCAGCGGCCGGCCCGGCGCCAGGACGCCGGGCCGGGCCAAGCGCAAGCGCTGAGCCGGACCGCGCTCAGCTGCGGCTGACCGTCCCGCAGACATCGCTCGGGTCCGGCGGCTGGGTGAGGTCGTACGGGTCCGAGGTCGGCCCGGACTGGTTCGGGTTCGGCGCCTGCGCGGCCGCGAACTGGTCGAACTGCGGGTGGTAGTAGCCGTCGCCGGCATCGCACTCACTGTTGGCGACGTCGGACCGGTTGCTCTCGAAGTAGATCTTGCCGCGCTCGACCTCGTACTTCGCCGGGTCGTAGAAACGGAACGTCGCGATCCGGCGCACCAGGGTCCGCGCGGTCCAGGTGTCCCCGGCCACGTCGTCCACCGGGGTGAGCAGGCCCACCGGCTTGACCGCGCCGTCCCCCGCCCCCGGTCCGGTCGGCGCCGGGGCGCCCGACGGCCGCGGCGGCCGGGAGGGCTTGGGCGCCATCGCGCGCTTGGCCGCGTCCGGGCCGGGCCGCACCGGGTACACGAAGGTGAAGTCGGTGTGCACCAGCACGCCCCGCTTGCCGTCCCCCTCCACGGTGATCCACCCCTGGAGCCGGTAGGTGTCGCCGACCGGGATCGCGTCGCGCGCGTCGAAGCGGCTGAACCAGCTGGTGGGGTCGGACTCCTGGGAGGGCCCGGCGAGCGCCTTCTCGGCGTCCTGCCGGGTCTCGGAGTCGAGCATGGCCAGGGCCGCCTCCGGGCGGCCGCCGGCCACCACCTTCGGGTCCAGGTTGGTCGCGGCCAGGTACTCCTTGACCAGCGCGACCTGGGCGGCCACCTGCTGGGCGGTGAACACCCCGGTGGCCGCCGGTGGCTCCTTGGGCTCGAACACCGTGATGCTGGTGGGCCACCCCTCGGCGGGGGAGCCGGCCCACGGGCGGTCGACGGTCGGCTGCTTCGGGTCGACCTGCGGCGGCGCGGTGGTCGGCGGAGCCGTCGCCGGGGCGACCTGTTCGACGGGCGCCGCGCTCGCCGAGTCGCCACCGGTGCGCTCCTCGTACCAGCTCCGCAGCCCGTCGATGTTCAGCGCGGCGAGCACCAGGGCGACGGCCAGCACCACGAACAGCGGCGTGCGCCACTCCGGGGAACGGCGCGGCCTCGGGTTGCCGAAGGCGTCGACCGGCCGGCCCTTGCGGGCGAACCGTTTCTTCGGCGGTCCGTCGTTCACCGAGCGGCGGCCGCCCGGGTCGACCGGCGGGGTGTGCTTCCACTGGGCGGCGAGCATCCGGGTGCGGCCCGCCTGCTCCTTGACGGAAGCACCCTGGACGAACTCCTCGTCGAGGACGAGGTCGGCGAACGGGTCCTTCCCGTCCGGCCCGGACGGGGCGGTCCCGTCCGGTTCCCGGCCCTCGGACGGGCGCGGTTCTGGATCTTCGGCGATCGGCATCGCGCCAGTATGCCGACGGGGGGTGACGGGTTTTCGATCGGGGCCGCACCGTCGGGTGAACGTCCCGGCGGTGTGCGGGGATCAGGCCGGTTTTGTCCCCCCCCGGGGGGGGTGTCCGCCGCCGAGCCCCCGTCAGCCCTTGCCGCGGGCCTTCTTCACCGATCCGACCACGCCCGCGACGGTCACCAGCGCGACGGCCGGGAACAGCGACTCGAAGAACGCCTCGAACACGCCCGCGTCGCCGAGGAACAGCTGCGCCAGCATGTTCAGCACCAGCAGCCCGCCGCCCGCCGGGAGCGCCGCCTGCCACGGGTGCTCGTTCGCCCACTGCTGCAGCCGCCGGTCGCTGCCCTCCCGGCGCAGCCGGGCGCCGACGGTGCCGACCAGGAAGAAGAAGAACAGGCCCCAGCCGGCCGGACCGGCCAGCATGCTCAGCGACCAGTCCCCGTCGATCAGATCGATCACCAGGTCCGTCGCCCCCACCACCGCACCGACTCCCGCGGCCGTCCGCCACGGTCCCAGGGTCGCCGCGGCGACGGCGACCTGCCGGTTCTCACGTCGGGACATCTCTCCGTGTGCCATGACTCCACGGTGCGCCCGCGCCCACCCCCGGGCCATAGGGGAGATCCCGGAGTTTCGCCCTAGGGGCCGTCCCCCTCGGGCCGTGCCCGCAGAGTGGACGCTGCCGCCCGTGCCGGTCGCGCGGTGCGAGGATGGGCGCGGTACGGGGACGCGGCACCGGAGGCAAGGAGCGGCCATGACCAGCAGCGCGGCGCACGGACAGAAGATCGCCTTCCTCGGCACGGGCAAGATCGGGGAGGCCCTGCTCTCCGGTCTGCTGCGGGCCGGCAAGGACCCCGCGGACGTCCTGGTGACCGCCCGCCGCCCGGAGCGGGCCGCCGAACTGGCCGCGCGGTACGGGGTCGGCGTGGTGGGCAACACCGAGGCCGCCAAGCTCGCCGACACCCTGATCCTCGCGGTGAAGCCGCAGGACATGGGCACCCTGCTGGACGAGCTGGCGCCGCACGTCGCCCCGGACCGGCTGGTGATCTCGGCGGCGGCCGGCATCCCCACCGCCTGGTTCGAGGCCCGGCTGGCGACCGGCACCCCGGTGGTCCGGGTGATGCCGAACACGCCCGTCCTGGTCGACGAGGGCATGAGCGTGATCTCCGGCGGCTCGCACGCCACCGAGGCCCACCTGGAGCGGGCGGAGGAGATCTTCCGCTCGGTCGGCAAGGCGCTGCGGCTGCCCGAGTCCCAGCAGGACGCGGCGACCGCGCTCTCCGGCTCCGGCCCGGCGTACTTCTACTTCCTGGTCGAGGCGATGACCGACGCCGGCATCCTGCTCGGCCTGCCCCGCCAGGTGGCCCACGACCTCATCGTGCAGTCGGCGATCGGCGCCTCGGTCATGCTGCGGGACTCCGGCGAGCACCCGGTGAAGCTGCGCGAGGCGGTCACCTCGCCGGCCGGCACCACCATCGCGGCCATCCGCGAGCTGGAGAACCACGGGGTGCGGGCGGCCCTGCTGGGCGCCCTGGAGGCGGCCCGGGACCGCTCCCGGGAGCTGGCCTCCGGCGGCAGGTGACCGCCGCGACCGGGCCGATAGGGTCGAACGCATGACCTATGAGCTGGTGATCTTCGACAACGACGGCGTTCTGGTGGACAGCGAACCGCTCTCCAACCGGCTGCTGGCCGAGTACCTCACCGAACTCGGCTACCCGACCACGATCGAGGACTCCTACCGGGACTTCATGGGTACCGCCGCCCACCGGGTGCATGACGTGATCGCCGAGCGGTACGACGGCGCCCGGCTCCCCGAGGGCTTCGACGACGCCTTCCACGGCCGGGTCTTCGACGCCTTCGCCACCGGCCTGGCCCCCGTCCGGGGCGCCGACGCGCTGCTGAAGGAGCTCCGGCGCCGCGCCGTGCCCTACTGCCTGGCCTCCTCCGCCCACCACAGCTGGATCCGCGCCGCGCTGGACGTCACCGGCCTGCGCGGCCACCTCGCGGAGGAGCGGATCTTCAGCGCCCAGGACGTCGGCGTGGGCAAGCCCGCGCCGGACCTCTTCCTGCACGCGGCCCGCACCCTCGGCGTCGACCCGGCGGCCTGCCTGGTGCTGGAGGACAGCCCCAACGGCGTGCTCGCCGCCCGCGCGGCCGGCATGGACGTCTACGGCTACACCGCGCTGACCGACCCGGCGAAGCTGACCGCCGCCGGCGCCACCGGCCTGATCGCCGACCTGGCCGAGGTCCCCGCCCTGCTCGGCTGAGCGCCCGGCCCCGGCCCGGCCCCGCCGTCGGCCGCGGGGGAGCGCCGGCGGTTTCCGGCGTGCGCACCCCCTCCCGGAAGCGGCCGTCCGGCCGTACGCTCTCGCCTCACCACCGCCGTACCGGCCAGTAGTGAGGTGCATGTGCGTACCGAGGGTCCCGCCGTCACGCCCCGGCTCCGGGCGGCCCGGGCCGCGCTGGCCGCGAGCTTCCTGCTCCAGGGCGTCACCTTCGCCCTGCTGGTCACCTGCATCCCGGAGATCCAGGACCGCTACGGGCTGAGCGACGCGCTGCTGCCGCTCTTCCTGGCCGCGGTGCCGGTCCTCGCCGGGGTGGGGTCGGTCGCCTCCGAGCGGCTGGTCCGCCGCACCGGCGCGCGGGCCGTGCTGCGGGTGGTCCAGCCGGCCGTCTGCGTCACCCTGGCGGCCGTCGGCCTCGGCGACGCGCTCTGGCAACTGGCCCTCGCCCTGGGCGCGTTCGGGCTGCTGGTCGGCGCGCTGGACGCCAGCATGAACATGCTCGGGGTCGGCCTCCAGCACCGCTACGGCCGCTCCGTGATGCTCGGCTTCCACGCCGCGTTCAGCCTCGGCGGGATCCTCGGCGCGGCCGTCGCCGGGCTCGGCGCGCACGCCGACCTCGGCCTGCCGGTGCTGTTCGGGACGGCGGCCGCGGTGATCGCCCCGTTCGCGCTGCTGGCCGGTCCCTTCCTCGCCGGGCCCGCCGACCTCGGCGACGGCGTCCGGAAGTCCGCCGAGGCCGCCGAGGCCGCCGCCCGGGCGCTCCCCTGGCGCCCGCTGCTGCCGCTCTGCCTGGCGATGGCCTTCGCGTACATCGCCGACGCCTCGGTCTCCAACTACAGCGTCAAGTACCTGACCGACGGGCTGGACAGCCCCGAGGACCTCGCCAAGCTCTCCTACCTCGGCTACATGGTGGCGATGCTGCTCGGCCGGGCGCTCGGGGACCGCGCCGTGCAGCGCTGGGGCGCCGTGCCGGTGGTGCGCACCGGCGCCGCGCTGGCCGCGCTCGGCTTCGCGGTGGCCGCCGCCGCACCGGGCGCCTGGGCCGGGATCGCCGGCTTCACCGTGCTGGGCCTGGGGATCTGCGCGATCATCCCGCAGGTCTTCGCGGCCGGCGGCCGGCTCTTCCCGGCCGACCGGGACGCCGCGGTGGCCCGGCTCAACCTGTTCAACTACGTGGGCTTCCTGCTGGGTTCGCCCCTGGTGGGCGTGCTGGCGGACGCCGGCTCCTACCGCTGGGCCCTGCTCGCGCCGATGCTCCTGGTGCTGGCCGTCCTCCCGCTCGCCGACCGCTTCGCCCCGGCCCCGGCGGCCGCCCTCCCCGCCCGGACGGCCGTCCGCGACCAGGTCTGACCGGCCCGTACGACCGGCGTCCAAGGACCCGTTGCCGGGCCGCGCCGCCCCCACCCGCTACGGTGGAGGCCATGCCCGAAGCCGAGCGTGACCCCTCCTGCGGCCTGCACCTCTTCTGGGACGAGGCGGTCACCGCCTACGACTTCGGCCCAGGCCACCCGATGGACCCGACCCGGCTGGCGCTCACCATGCGCCTGGTGGAGGACCTCGGCCTCGCCGCCGGACCGGGGGTCACCGTCCGCTCCGCCCCGCCCGCCGGCGAGTCCACCCTGCGCCTGGTGCACACCGCGGAGTACGTCGAGGCGGTCAAGTTCGCCGCCGCCCACCCCGAGCGGCAGGACCCGCGGCACGGCCTGGGCACCGACGACAACTGGTCCTTCCCCGCCGTCCACTCCGCCTCCGCGCTGATCGCCGGCCAGTCCGTGGCCGCCGCCGAGGCCGTCTGGCGCGGCGAGACCCCGCACGCCGTCAACTTCGCCGGCGGACTGCACCACGCCATGCCCGACCGCGCCTCCGGCTTCTGCGTCTACAACGACCCGGCGCTCGCCATCGCCCGGCTGCTCGAACTCGGCGCCGAGCGGATCGCCTACGTCGACGTCGACGTCCACCACGGCGACGGCGTCCAGGCGGCCTTCTGGGACGACCCCCGGGTGCTCACCGTCTCCCTGCACGAGCACCCCGCCACCCTCTTCCCGCAGACCGGCTGGGCCAGCGAGACCGGCGGCCCCGGCGCCGAGGGCTCCGCGGTGAACCTCCCGCTGCCGGCCGGCACCGGCGACACCGGCTGGCTGCGCGCCTTCCACGCCCTGGTGCCCGAGCTGCTCGCCGCCTTCCGCCCGCAGGTCCTGGTCACCCAGCACGGCGCCGACACCCACCTGGAGGACCCGCTCGCCCACCTCGCGGTCACCGTGGACGCCCAGCGGGCCATCGCCCAGGAGCTGCACGCGCTGGCCCACGAGCACGCCGACGGCCGCTGGCTCGCCCTCGGCGGGGGCGGCTACGCCGTCGTCGACGTCGTCCCGCGCACCTGGACCCACCTGGTCGCCACCGCGGCCGGCCGCCCCGTCGACCCGGCCACCGAGACCCCGGAGTCCTGGCGCGCCGAGGTCTACCGGCGCACCCGCCGCCCGGCCCCGCTGCGGATGACCGACGGCGCCCGGCCGGTCTGGCGCGACTTCGACGCGGGATACGATCCGGCGGACCGGCTCGACCAGGCGATCCTGGCCACCCGCCGCGCCGTCCTGCCGCACCACGGCCTGATGCCCTGACCCGGGCGGCCGAACCGGCGCCCCCGCTTGTGAAGACCTGGTGCCCGGTCGCGTTCCGTGCGCACGCCGACTAGTGCAGACCGCCGATCGGCTACGTACTGCAACCGGCTTATCCCTCACCGTACGAGGACTGCGCTTCCCCCTCTTCCCACTGGTACCACCCATAACTACTCTGGGGATACACGTGTGCCGGTGGAGTCACCGGAGGGGAAGCCGGTGCCTTGCACACGGGTAAGGGTCGGGTGATGGTCATGAGTTCCGGCGAACGCCCCTTGCAGGACGTCGTCTTCCTGACCGTGGCCGAGGTGGCCGCGGTCATGCGGGTCTCCAAGATGACGGTCTACCGGTTGGTGCACAGCGGTGAGCTGCCCGCCATCCGGGTCGGCCGCTCGTTCCGGGTGCCCCAGCAGGCAGTGCACGAGTACCTCAAGGAGTCCTACGTGCGGCTCGAAAGCGCGTAGGCGGGCCGGCCGGGTACGGGGTCCACCACGGTGGACCCCGTACCCGTTCGCCCCGGATTCGCCTTGAGTTCGCCCGCCTCGGGGAGCGCGATTACGGCCCTGGGCGTGTGGAATGTAGGCTAGGCCCTCCGTCAGTCGTATGGACTCCGTCTCTCACGGGCGAGAGTCTCAGTGAGCGAGGGTTGTTCCGTGGGCTCTGTCATCAAGAAGCGTCGCAAGCGTATGGCCAAGAAGAAGCACCGCAAGCTTCTCAAGCGCACGCGCGTCCAGCGCCGCAACAAGAAGTAAGCGCCCCCGGCCGCGCCCTGCGCGCCCAGCGCTTCGCACCGCCCGCCCCGGCCCTCGTGGCCCGGGCGGGCGGTGTCGTTTCCCGGCCCGCCGCGCGGGCGCGGTACGGTGCACGCAGGTCTCCCGGGCCGAGGAATGGGGTGCAGCGCTGTGGGAACGGTCGTGCTCGTCACCGGCGTGGCCCGCCACCTCGGCGCCCGCTTCGCCGCCGAGCTGCGCCGCCGTCCGGGGGTGGACCTGGTGGTCGGCGTGGACGTGCAGCCGCCGCCACCGGCGCTGCGCGCGCTCGCGGAGCCGGAGGGGCCCGCCGCGCCGTACCGCTTCCACCAGCTCGACCTGCGCCGCCCCGCCGTGTCGCGGGTGATCGCGGAGCACGGCGTCGACACGGTCGTCCACCTCGCGGTCAGTGCCACCGGTCTCGGCTCCACCCACCGCTCGGCGGTGAAGGAGGCCAATGTGATCGGCACCATGCAGCTGCTCGGCGCCTGCCAGAAGGCGGCCGGGGTGCGGCGGCTGGTGGTGAAGTCGACCACCGGCGTCTACGGCTCGGCGCCGCGCGACCCGGCGGTGTTCACCGAGCGGACCCAGCCGAAGGTCCTGCCGGGCGGCGGCTTCGCCAAGGACGCCGTCGAGGTGGAGGGCTACGTCCGCGGCTTCGCCCGGCGCCGCCCGGACGTCGCGGTCACCGTGCTGCGGTTCGCCAACATCGTCGGCCCGGGCGCCGACACCCCGCTCGGCGAGTACTTCGCGCTGCCGGTGCTGCCGACCGTCCTCGGCTACGACCCCCGGCTGCAGTTCGCGCACGAGGACGACGTGGTGGAGGTGCTCTGCCGGGCCTCCTTCCCGGCCGCGCCGGGCACCGTGAACACCGGCACCCTCAACGTCGCGGGGGAGGGCGTGCTGCTGCTGTCCCAGTGCGCCCGCCGGCTCGGCCGGCCGACCCTGCCGCTGCTGCTGCCCGCCGTGAGCTGGATGGCCGGGCTGGCCCGGCAGACCCGGCTGGTGGACGTCTCTCCCGAACAGCTGCGGCTGCTGACCCACGGCCGGGTGGTGGACACCACGCGGCTGCGCGAGACGTTCGGCTACCGTCCGGTGTTCACCACCCCGGAGGCCTTCGCGGACTTCGCCGCCGCGCAGTCCCCCGGCCTGCTGCCCCCGCAGCGGCTCACCGCCGTCACCGACGGCCTGGCCGCGCTGCTGGCCGGGCCCGACGGGGCCGGCGCCACCGCCCGCCCGCACCGACCCAGGAGCTGAACCCGCATGAGTGCCGCCGCCGACAACGCGCCGGGTGAGGCGAAGGTCATCCCGATCGAGTCCGCGCCGAGCTGGAGCGAGCCGCCGGCCGACGGCCCGGGGTTCGCCGACCGGGTCGCCGGCGTGGTCGGGGGCGCGCTGGCCGGGCGGCTCGGCGCCGCCGCGACCCGGGCGTTCGGCAAGGGCTGGGAGGACCGGGCCGCCGACGGCCTGGCGTTCCTGCGCCGCCGGATCACCGGCGACTACGAGGTCGACGAGTTCGGCTTCGACCGGGAGCTCACCGAGGAGGTGCTGCTCGGGCTGCTGCGGCCGCTGGCGGAGAAGTACTTCCGGGTGGAGGTGCGCGGGATCGGGAACATCCCGGCCGAGGGCGGCGCGCTGATCGTCGCCAACCACTCCGGGACGATCCCGCTGGACGCCCTGATGACCCAGGTGGTGATACACGACCACCACCCGAGCCACCGGCACCTGCGGATGCTCGCCGCCGACCTGGTGTTCGTGCTGCCCGGCGTCAACGAGCTGGCCCGCAAGGCCGGGCACACCCTGGCCTGCAACGAGGACGCCCAGGCCCTGCTGGAGCGCGGCGAGCTGGTCGGCGTCTGGCCGGAGGGCTTCAAGGGGATCGGCAAGCCGTTCGCCGAGCGGTACAAGCTGCAGCGGTTCGGCCGGGGCGGGTTCGTCTCCTCGGCGCTGCGGGCGCGGGTGCCGATCGTGCCCTGCTCGATCGTCGGGGCGGAGGAGACCTATCCGATGATCGGGAACTTCCGGACGCTGGCCCGGCTGCTGGGCCTGCCGTACGTGCCGATCACGCCGACCTTCCCGTGGCTGGGGCCGCTCGGGGCGGTTCCGCTGCCGACCAAGTGGATCATCGAGTTCGGCGAGCCGATCGCCACCGACCGGCACCCGGCGGAGGCGGCGGACGACCCGATGCTGGTCTTCGACCTGGCCGACGAGGTGCGGGAGACCATCCAGCACACCCTCTACCAGCTGCTGGTGCGGCGGCGGTCGGTGTTCTTCTGAGCCGGTGTTCTTCTGACGGGGGGGCGGACGCGGCCGGGCCCCGGCGGACGAGGTGTCCGCCGGGGCCCGGTGCGTTCTCCGCGCCCGGTCAGCCGCCGAGGATCCGCAGGCCGGGCAGCAGCCCCGGGATCAGCGGGGGCACCTCGACGCCCTGCTGGGCGGGGTCGGCGCTCGCGCTCGGCGGTGCCTCGGCCGACGGCGCCGGGGGCTGGTCCGGCGCCGGGGCGGGGGCGTCGGCGCTGGGCGAGGGCCTGGCGCCGGTGAGCCCGCTGGTGAGGTCGTCGACCAGTCCGCCGACCGGGGGCGGGACGACGTTGGCCGGGCCGCTCGGCAGCGGCAGGAGCGGGGCCGCGGGCGCCGCCGGGGCGGGGATGCCGCCCTGGGGCGGGACCTGCGGGGCTACGCCCGGCCGGCCGCCGGCGGGGCTGTTCGCCGGGCCGCCGCCGGCGCCGCCC
>NZ_JBHYUU010000160.1:0-18741 GCF_042749955.1 Kitasatospora sp. NPDC059462
GCCGGGGGGGTACGCGTCCCTATCCGACCCCATACGGGCTACCGGGGGGGGGTCGCCCGGGGGGCCCCCCCCCCCCCCGTTCCGGTCACCCGTTGCTAGGGAGCCGCCACCCCGTTGCCGCCGGTCGTCGCCGAGGGCGAGGTGCTGGGCTTCGGCGGTCTGGTGGTCGGGCCGCCGGTCCCGCCGCCGGCTCCGCCACCCGGTTCGGTGGTCGCCGGCGGCGGGGTCTGCGTGGCGCAGCCGATCGGGAGCAGGCAGCTGGGTGACGGGCTGGTCCCGCCGCCACCGCTGCCGCCGCCGTTGGCCCCGCCGCCGGAGCCGCCGGTGGTCCCGCCGCCGCCGGTGCCGCCGCCGGGGTCACCGCCGCCGGTGCCTCCACCGCCGCCGGTGCCGCCGCCGGGGTTCGGGTTGGTCTTGGTCGGGACCGGCTGGGTGGGCACGGTGCCCGGGCAGTCGACGCCGGGGACGCAGGCCGGCTGGGTGGCCACGGGCTCGGTCGGCTGCCCGGCGTTCGGGTCCGCCGGGGCGGTGGGCGCGGTCTCGGTCGCGGTCGGCGTCGGCACGGCGCTCGCCGTGCTGGGCGCGCCCGAGGAGTCGACCTGCGAGCCGACCGGCTGCGGGGTCGGGAAGTCCATCTTCTTCTCGTTGGCCAGCGCGGCCTTCATGTACCGGGTGAAGACGTCCGCCGGGACGTCACCACCGTGGACCGAGTCCTTGCCGCCGGTGCCGTTCAGCGAGAGCCGCCCGGGGTGGGCGGAGTCCTCGCGCCACATCGCCACGCTGGTGGACAGCTGCGGGGTGTAGCCGACCCACCAGGCCGACTTGTTCTCGTCGGTGGTACCGGTCTTGCCGGCCACCGGGCGGCCCAGGGTGTTGGTCTTCTTGCCGGTACCGTTCTTCGCCACGTTCACCAGCACGTCGGTGACGTTGTCGGCGACGGCCGGCTCCAGCGCCTGCTTGGTCTCGTGCTTGCCGAAACCGGGCCGCTCCTTGCCGTCCATCAGCACCTTGGTGACCGAGTACGGCTCGGCCTGCTTGCCGCTGGCGGCGAAGGTCGCGTAGGCGTCGGCCATCCGGATCGGGCTGATGGTGGAGACGCCGAGCGGGAAGGTCGCGGTCTTCGACTCCTTCTCGATGCTCTCCTTGCGGATGCCCATCGCCTCGGCGATCTGCATGACGTTCTGGCCGCCGACGTCCTGGTTCAGCTGGACGAAGGGCACGTTGTAGGAGTACTGCATGGCCATCCGCAGCGAGACGTAGCCGCGCCGGCCCTTCTCCTCGTTCTTCTGCCGGTAGGGCTTGCCGTCGTCCCCCATCACCAGCGAGCCGTCCGGCTTGCGGATCTCCGACATGTCGTCGGAGAGGTAGCGGCTGTCGGCGTTGATCCGCTTCGGCTTGCCCTTGTCGTCGGTCGCGGTCTGCACGCCGGTCTGCATGGCGGTGGCCAGCACGAAGGGCTTGAAGGTCGAGCCGACCTGGACGCCCTGGGCGTCGGCGTTGTTGTCGTGGTGGCCGTTCTCCACGCCGTCACCGCCGTAGATGGCGACGATCGCCCCGTCGTTGGGCACCACGCTGGCCGCGCCGAACTGGACGAAGTTGTCGTTGTCCGGGCGCTTCTGCGGGTTGAGGGTCTCGGTCCGGACGTCGTCCACGGCCTTCTTCAGGGCGTCGACCTTGTCCTTCTGGAAGGTCGTGTAGATCTTGAAGCCGCCCTTGTCGATCGCCCGCTGGTCGATCGTCGGGTCCTTGGCCATGACGTACTTGTTGGCGGTCTCGACCAGGTAGCTGATCTGGCCGTTCATGTTGGCCGGCGGGACCTGCTTGATCGGCTGGGGGAAGGTGGTGCACTTCGCCCGTTCCTCGGGGGTGGTGTTCTTGGTCTCCACCATCCGGTCGAGGATCCACGCCCAGCGCTCCTCGGCGCGGGCCTGGTTGGCCTTGATCGTCGGGTCGTAGTACGACGCGCCCTTGAGCAGGCCGGCCAGCATGGCGCTCTGGCACAGGTCGAGGTCCTTGGCGTTGACGCCGTAGTACGCCTGGGCGGCGGCCTGGGCGCCGGTCGCGCCGCGGCCGAACCAGCTGGTGTTCAGGTAGCCCTTGAGGATCTCGTCCTTCTTGAACTCCTGGTTGACCTTCAGGGTGATGAAGAACTCCTTCACCTTGCGGGAGAGCGTCTGCTCCTGCGTCAGGTAGGCGTTCTTCACGTACTGCTGGGTGATCGTCGAGGCGCCCTGGGTCTCGCCGCCCTTGGCCATGTTGACGACCGCGCGCATCATGCCCTTGGGGTCGATGCCGCTGTCGGTGCGGAAGGTCGCGTTCTCCGCCGAGATGACCGCGTTCTGCAGGTTGGGGGAGATGTCGGCGAGCTCGACGATCTGCCGGTTGGTCTCGCCCTTGCGGACCATCTCGGTGCCGTCGGCCCAGAAGTAGATGTTGTTCTGGTCGTCCACCATGGCATTGAGCTTGGGGATCTCGGTCGTCTGGTAGACGAAGAAGATCCCGCCGACGCAGGCCGCGACGACGAGCAGGACGGCGCTCAGCCACTGCCGCCAGGACGGCAGCCAGCGGCGGACGCCCTGCTTGCCGAAGCGCGGGTAGTCGATGAACCGCTTCTTGCCGGGGCCGGCCGCCGCCGCACCGCCGGCCGCGGCGCCGCCGCGCCGGCCGCCCTTCTGGGCCGCCTTGCGCATCTCGGCGCGGGTCATCCGGGGCTGCTGCGCGGTGTCCCGACCGCCCTGGGGTCTGCGCCGGCGGAGGCCCTCCGAGCCGAGTTCGTCACGCCCGGCGCCCTCCGGACGCCCGTTGTCTCCGCCCGGGGGACGACCGTCGCCACCTGGCGACCTGCGCCGTCGTTCGCTCATGTTCCAGCTACTCCTCGCCAGGCCGGTCGAGCCTGAAGGCAGGGTCCACGTCCGATGCCCGCAACCGACCTAACCCCGGAGGTGGTCCTCGTGCACACGCGACAGCGTACGCAGCCCGGAAACCGAACCAATCGGGCATCAACTGCCAATCACCGCAAAACGGCAGCAGATCATTACACGCCCGTTGCCAAGCACACCCGCGCGTCGTCTTGTGATCACATTCACGCGCGCCCCTCTTGCCGGTTCGGGGACCCAGGCTTAGTGTTCTCGATATATCGAGCCGATACATCGGAACGGCATACCGCCGGACGAGGCGGGTCGCGGACCGACCGGGGAAGGGAGGACGACGGCAGTGGGCAGGCGCTCAGGAGTGCTGGAGTTCGCCGTTCTCGGACTGCTCCACGACGCCCCGATGCACGGGTACGAGCTGCGCAAGCGGCTCAACGTCCTGCTCGGCTCGTTCCGCGCGTTCTCCTACGGGACGCTCTACCCCTGTCTGAAGAACCTGGTGGCCCAGGGCTTCCTGGTCGAGGACAACCCGGAGGCCGAGTACGTCCCGGCCACCGCGCTCAACGGCAAGCGGTCCAAGATCGTCTACCGGCTCTCCGCCGAGGGGAAGCAGCGGTTCGAGGAACTGCTCGCCGACTCCGGCCCGGACGCCTGGGAGGACGAGCACTTCGGCGTGCACTTCGCCTTCTTCGGCCAGACCGACCGGGCCGTGCGGATGCGCGTGCTGGAGGGCCGCCGCAGCCGGCTGGAGGAGCGCCTGGAGCGGATGCGCAACTCGCTCGCCCGGGCCCGCGAGCGGTTCGACGACTACACCGTCGAACTTCAGCGGCACGGACTGGAGTCGGTGGAGCGCGAGGTCCGCTGGCTCAACGAGCTGATCGAGACCGAACGCGCCAACCGCACCGGCCGGACCGGCCCGGCGGCCGGCGCGACCGGCCCCGCAGTACCCAAGACTTCGGACGGCCGAGGCCAGGAGGGCGGGTCCGCGGACCCGCCCGAGCCACCGTACGACCGCCCGGGGCGCTCCTCCCAGGAGCGCTGACACCGCGTCAGCCCTGTGCCGCGCGGCAGGAGTGGGCGCGTCACGCGCCCGTCAGCAGTCATCGAAGAAGCAGGACGAGTCCCGCCGACCCCCGGCGGCGCTCATGAGATCACAGGGAGCAACCGGAATGGGTTCGGTTCGCGTAGCCATCGTGGGTGTGGGCAACTGCGCCACGTCGCTGGTGCAGGGTGTCGAGTACTACAAGGACGCCGACCCGGCCGGCAAGGTCCCCGGGCTGATGCACGTCCAGTTCGGTGACTACCACGTCCGTGACGTGGAGTTCGTCGCCGCCTTCGACGTCGACGCCAAGAAGGTCGGCCAGGACCTCGCGCACGCCATCACGGCGTCCGAGAACAACACCATCAAGATCTGCGACGTGCCGCCGACCGGCATCACCGTCCAGCGCGGCCACACCCTCGACGGTCTGGGCAAGTACTACCGCGAGACCATCGCGGAGTCCGACGAGGCCCCGGTCGACGTCGTCCAGGCCCTGAAGGACGCCCAGGTCGACGTCCTGGTCTGCTACCTGCCGGTCGGCTCCGAGCAGGCCGCCAAGTTCTACGCCCAGTGCGCCATCGACGCCAAGGTCGCCTTCGTGAACGCCCTCCCGGTGTTCATCGCCGGCACCAAGGAGTGGGCGGACAAGTTCACCGAGGCCGGTGTGCCGATCGTCGGTGACGACATCAAGTCCCAGGTCGGCGCCACCATCACGCACCGCGTGATGGCCAAGCTGTTCGAGGACCGCGGTGTCATCCTTGAGCGCACCATGCAGCTGAACGTCGGCGGCAACATGGACTTCAAGAACATGCTGGAGCGCGAGCGCCTGGAGTCCAAGAAGATCTCCAAGACCCAGGCCGTCACCTCGCAGATCCGTGACCGCGAGCTGGGCTCCAACAACGTCCACATCGGTCCCTCGGACTACGTGGCCTGGCTGGACGACCGCAAGTGGGCCTACGTCCGCCTGGAGGGCCGCGCGTTCGGCGACGTCCCGCTGAACCTGGAGTACAAGCTGGAGGTCTGGGACTCCCCGAACTCCGCCGGTGTCATCATCGACGCCGTGCGCGCCGCGAAGATCGCCAAGGACCGCGGCATCGGCGGCCCGATCCTCTCCGCCTCCTCGTACTTCATGAAGTCCCCGCCGGTCCAGTACTTCGACGACGAGGCCCGCGAGAACGTCGAGAAGTTCATCCGCGGCGAGGTCGAGCGCTGAACCGAGCGCTGAACCGAGCGCCGGAGCGGACGCTGAGCCCGGGCACCCCGGGGCGCTGAGTCCGGTCCGCCCGGGCACCGGACGGGCCCACGGTCATCGACCGTGGGCCCGTTCACCTCTTCCCGGTGGATGTTTCACGTGAAACACCGGCCCCTTCCATGGCACTCTGGGCAGGTGGCGATCACCGAGAACGGCAGTACCCACCGGGCCGCGCACCGCGCCACGCTCCTCGACCTGCTCCGCGGCCGCGACTTCCGCCGGCTGCTGACCGCCCGGGTGCTGTCCCAGCTCTCCGACGGCGTCTTCCAGGTCTCCCTCGCCGCCTACGTCGTCTTCTCCCCCGAGAAGCAGTCCTCGCCCGCCGACATCGCCTCGGTGCTGGCCGTGATGCTGCTGCCGTTCTCGGTGATCGGCCCCTTCGCCGGTGTCCTGCTGGACCGCTGGCGCCGCCGCCAGGTGCTCTACCTGGGCAACCTGGGCCGCTTCGGACTCGGCCTGGTGACCGGCGGGCTCCTCGTGGCCCAGGCGCCGACCTGGATGTTCTTCGCCTCCGCGCTGCTGGTCACCGCGCTCAACCGGTTCATCCTGGCCGGACTGTCGGCGGCCCTGCCCCGGGTGGTCCGCGGCGAGCAGCTGGTCACCGCCAACGCCCTCTCCCCCACCCTGGGCACCGTCGCGGCCGCCTGCGGCGGCGGGCTGGGCTTCCTGCTGCACCAGCTGATGCCGCCCGGGCCCAGGGCCGACGCCGCCCTGGTCTCGATCGCCGCGTTCCTCTACCTCTCCGCCGCGCTGGCGGCGCTGCGGATGGACCGTGACCTGCTCGGCCCCGAGCACCACCCGGGCCGCCCGGCGCTCGGGCAGGCGCTGGCCCAGGCCGCCCGCGAGCTGCACGCCGCCGTCACCCACCTGGTGCGCGACCGTCGCCCGGCGGCCCACGCGCTGGCCGCCGTGACCGCGGCCCGGTTCTGCTACGGCGTGCTGATCGTGGTCGTGGTGATGCTCGCCCGGTACACCTTCAACGACCCCGCCGACAGCGCGGCCGGCCTCGCCACCCTGGGGCAGGCGGTGGGCCTCTCCGCCGCCGGGTTCTTCATCGCCGCCGTGATCAGCCCCTGGTGCAGCCGACGGCTCGGGCTGGCCGGCTGGATGACGCTCTGCCTGGCCGCGCCGGTGCTCTTCGTGCCCGCGCTGGGGCTGCACTTCCGCCTGGTGCCCTCGCTGATCGCGGCGCTGCTGCTCGGCGTGGTCACCCAGGGCACCAAGATCTGCGCCGACACCGTGGTGCAGGAATCGGTCGAGGACGACTACCGCGGCCGGGTCTTCGCCATCTACGACGTGCTCTTCAACGTCGCCTTCGTGGCCGCCGCCCTGGTGACCGCCCTGGTGCTGCCGCTCTCCGGCCGCTCGGTGACGGTCGTCCTGGGCGTGGCGGCGGTGTACGCGGCCTCGGCCGTGCTCTACCTGCGCGCCGCCCGCCGGACCGGCCCGATCCCCGGGGACGTCGGCGCGAGTCGCTAAGGTACGTCAGATCTGTCGCAGCGACAGCAGTCTGTCTCGGGGGACAATCTGATGAGCACACCGCCAAGTCCGTACGGACCACCACCGGCGTACGGCCCCGCACCCCAGGCCTACGGGCCGCCGCAGCCGTACGGAGCGCCGCAGCCGTACGGCGCACCCCAGCCGTACGGAGCGCCCCAGCCCGTGCCCGCCGGGTACGGCGCACCGCCGCCCCCGCCCGGGTACGGCCACCCGGCCGCCCAGGCCGCTCCGCAGGCGGCTCCTCCGTATCCGCACCAGCCGTACCCGCCGCAGCCGCATCCGCAGGCCCCCTACGGCCGGCCCTCGCCGCACGGCTACCCGCCGGCCCCGCCGCCGGACGGCGCACCGGCCGCGAAGGGCCGCGGCAAGGCCCGGTTGAAGGCGGCCGGTCTGGTCCTGGGCGTGATCGCCCTGATCACCGGCTACTTCGTCAGCGGTCCGAGCGTCAGCAGCGCCAAGGCCGGCGACTGCGTCAAGGCCTCCGGCTCGCGCGACGTCTCGGTGGTCAAGTGCACCGACAGCAAGGCGAACTACAAGGTGCTCGCCACCTTCGACTCCACCACCGACACCACCCGGTGCCGGAGCACCGCGGGCACCACCAGCACCGTCTCGGGCAAGAGCGGCCGCCGCTGGAACAAGAAGCGGTACGTGCTCTGCCTCGGCCCGCTCACCGGCGTCCCGCCGGTCAAGAAGTCCTGACCGACCGCCACCCGACCTGTTTCCGGGGGATCCCCTTGTCCGTTCCGCCGCCCCAGATGCCGTACGGCTCGACGCCGCCCGCCGACGGCGCCAACCCGTACGCCACCGGCACCCCGTACGGCGCGCCGGCCCCGCCGCCGCCGGCCGGCTACGGCTACCCGGCCGCCCCGCCGCCGGCCGCGCCGCCCGGGTACGGCGTGCCCGCCCAGGCCCCGCCCGGGGGCTACGCCTACCCGCCGCAGGCCGGGGGCTACCCGGCGCCGGCCGGCTACGCCCACCCGGGCGGACCGGTCTGCCGGTTCTGCGGCGGCTTCCCGGCCGTCGACACGACCGTCCGGGGCCACCAGGGCATCATCATCATCATGCGGTTCCTGAAGCAGCCGGGACCGTTCTGCCGCACCTGCGGCACCGCCGTGGTCCGCGACATGTCGGCCCGCACCCTGGTCCAGGGCTGGTGGGGCTACCTGTCCGGGATCTTCACCGTGGTCACCCTGCTGCGGAACCTCGCCGCCCACAACCGGATCAAGGACCTGCCGCCGCCGGCGCCCGGCACCCACGGACCGCAGCTCGACCCGGGCGTGCCGCTCACCAAGCGCCCGCACATCTTCATGCTGCTGCTGCCGGTGCTCGGGATCGGCTCGACGATCGTCCTGATCGCCACCGGCGCCTTCCTCGGCGCCCGGCAGCACGACGACCCGTACCGGCCGCTGGTGCTGCCCACGCCGACCACGGTGACCATCCCGGTGCCGACGTACTCGCCGAGCTTCTCGCTGCCCCCGGCGCCGGCGCCGGCCCCGACGATCACCCTGCCGACGCCGTCCGCCACCCCCACGGTGCCCGGCGACATCGACTACGCCAAGGCGGGCGACTGCCTGCGCAACGAGAACGGCACCACCGCCACCCACGACGCCCACCCGCGGATCACCATGCTGCCCTGCACCGACCCGCGGGCCCAGTACAAGGTGCTCAAGAAGGTCTACGCGACCAGCGACGACGACAAGGCCTGCGAGAACGTGGCGGGCACCGAGAGCACCTACACCCGGGACTCCAGCACCGAGGCGCTCAGCTTCGTCCTCTGCCTGAAGAAGATCTGAGCCCGGCGCACGGGGCGGGGCGGTCCCGGGGAGCACCCGGGACCGCCCCGCCCGCCGCGCGTCCTACTGCTGGGCGTCCCACCAGGAGCGCAGCGCGGCCACCGCGGCGTCGTGCTCCAGCGGGCCCTGCTCCAGCCGCAGTTCCAGCATGTGCTTGTACGCCTTGCCGACCATCGGGCCGGGCTTGAGGCCGAGCAGCTCCATGATCTGGTTGCCGTCCAGCGCCGGACGGATGGCGTCCAGCTCCTCCTGCGCCTTGAGCTCGCCGATCCGCTCCTCCAGGCCGTCGTAGGTGCGGGAGAGCGCGGCCGCCTTCTTCTTGTTGCGGGTGGTGCAGTCCGAACGGGTCAGCTTGTGCAGCCGCTCCAGCAGCGGGCCGGCGTCGGTGACGTAGCGGCGCACCGCCGAGTCGGTCCACTCGCCGCCGCCGTAGCCGTGGAAGCGCAGGTGCAGCTCGACGAGCCGCGAGACGTCCTCGGTGAGCTCCTTGGAGTACTTCAGCTCGCGCATCCGCTTGCGGGTCATCTTGGCGCCGACCACCTCGTGGTGGTGGAAGGAGACCCGGCCGTCCGGCTCGAAGCGGCGGGTGCGCGGCTTGCCGATGTCGTGCAGCAGCGCGGCCAGCCGCAGGGTGAGGTCCGGGCCGTCCTGCTCCAGGTCGACGGCCTGCTCCAGGACGGTCAGCGAGTGCTCGTAGACGTCCTTGTGCCGGTGGTGCTCGTCGCGCTCCAGGCGCAGCGCGGGCAGCTCGGGCAGCACGTGGTCGGCCAGTCCGGTGTCGACCAGCAGCCGCAGGCCCTTCACCGGGTGCTCGGCCACCAGCAGCTTGTTGAGCTCGGCCTGGACCCGCTCGGCGGAGACGATGGCGATCCGGTCGGCCATCGCGGTCATCGCCGCGACCACCTCGGGGGCCGGCTCGAAGTCCAGCTGGGCGGCGAACCGGGCGGCCCGCATCATCCGCAGCGGGTCGTCGGAGAAGGACTCCTCGGGCGTGGCGGGGGTGCGCAGCACCCGGGCTTCGAGGTCCTCCAGGCCCTGGTGCGGGTCGACGAAGCCGCGGCCCGGCAGGTCGACGGCCATCGCGTTGACCGTGAAGTCGCGGCGGACCAGGTCCTCCTCGATGGTGTCGCCGTAGGTCACCTCGGGCTTGCGGGAGGTGCGGTCGTACGCCTCGGAGCGGTAGGTGGTGATCTCGATCAGGAAGGAGCCCTGCGGGGTGTCCTTGCGCGCGCCGACCGTGCCGAAGGCGATGCCGACGTCCCAGACCGCGTCGGCCCAGCCGCGCACGAGCTTGAGCACCTGCTCCGGACGGGCGTCGGTGGTGAAGTCCAGGTCGTTGCCGAGCCGGCCCAGCAGGGCGTCCCGTACCGAGCCGCCGACCAGCGCGAGCCGGTGACCGGCCGCCTGGAAGCGGCGGGCGATCTCGTCGGCGACCGGGGACACCCGCAGCAGTTCCTGCAGGCCCCGGGTCTGGGCCTCGCTCAGGCCGGGGGCGGCCTGGACGGCGGAACTGGAATGATGGGCGCCGGTCGGGTGGGCGGTGGGCTCATTGGCAGTGGACACGGCTCACAAGGGTACGTGGCCCGGCGGCCCCGCCGCCCGCGCGTTTCCACCCGCTCACCCCCCGGCCCGCAACACCGAGGCCCTCGCCACATCGTTACCATGCCGGTGGGACGACTCCGGGACACCGACGGCGGGTCGCGGTGCCGGGCGCCGTCATGGCCGCCCTGGCGACGGGCGGCCCCATGTTCTTCCACGGCTGATCCTCACGGCACCCCCCACGGCCGGCGGAACATCCGCAGCAGCACGGCACCAGCAGCAGCGATCGAGAACGGCGAGGGCGAACCCGTGAGTGAGGGCGAACCGCGTGAGTGAGCCGGCACGGCACCCCGGACAGCAGGCGGACGGTCGCCCCGGCCGGGTCCTGCGACGAACCGCCCGGCGGCTGGCCGGCGCGCTCGGCGCGGCACTGGTGCTCGCCTCGGCCCTGCCCGGCCTCCCGGCGGCCGCGGCCCCCGCGGCCGGGACCGGCGAGGCGCGCCCGGCCGCCGACGCGACGGTCACCGCCGAGTACCCGGTGACGCTGACGATCGAGTCGGTGAACAAGCCGGTGGCCGTGCCGAACGGCACCGTGACCGTCTCCGGGCACGTCACCAACGGCGGGAAGTCCGTCCTCAAGTCCGCGCACGCGACGGTCCGCAAGCCCTGGGCGGGCAAGCCGCTCACCACCCGCAGCGAGGTCGCCGGGGTGCTCACCCGGACCACCCCGCAGGGGTCGGACGGCATCTCGCTGGACAGCCCGCAGTACGCGCTGAACGAGCTCGGCCCCGGCCAGAGCCAGCCGTACACGCTGAGCGTCGCCGTCGCCGACCTGCAGCTCACCACCGAGGGCGTGTACGAGCTGGCGGTGGACGTCTGGGGGTCGACGGTCGACAACGCCCGCGACCGCCCGCTGGGCATCGCCCGCACCTTCCTGCCGTACAACCCGACCCCGACCGAGGCGCAGCCGTCCAAGGTCACCACCCTGTGGCCGCTGGTGCACGCCCCCGTGCTGGCCGCGCAAACCCTCTCCGACAACGACCAGACCGTCCCGGTGCTGCGCGACGACAGCCTGGCCGCCGAGTTCGCGCCCGGCGGGCGGCTGTACGCGCTGGTCGAGACGGGCTCCTCGCTGACCGGGCTGACCTGGGTGGTCGACCCGGACCTGCTGGACACCGCGTTCGCGATGACCAGGGACTACCGGGTCCAGAAGCCCGGCACCGCGGGCAACGCGGCCAAGGAGGAGAACACCGTCCGCGGCACCGGCACGGCCGCCGCCACGGCCTGGCTGGAGAAGCTGCGGGCCGCGGTCGCCAAGCCGGGCAGCCAGGTGGTGGCGCTGCCCTACGCCGACCCGGACCTCGCCTCGATCGCGCACAACGCCCCCGAGCTGGAGGGCATCGACGCGGCGCTCGGCAAGGCGGCCACCGCCGGCCGGCTGACCGTCGAGGGCCGGCTCTCGGTGGACACCCGCTCGGACGTCGCCTGGCCCTACCGGGGCTACCTGGACCAGCGGATCGCCTCGGTCGCCCAGCGGGCCGGCGCCGGCCTGGTGCTGGTCGACGGTGGCAGCATGCCCGAGTCGGACGCGCTGAAGTACACCCCCTCGGCCGCCCGGCCGATCGGCAACGGCCAGACCGCGGTGGTCGCCGACCAGGTGGTCTCCTCGCTGTTCGAGGGGGACCTGGCGACCCCGCAGGACCAGACCCTGGCGGTGCAGCGCTTCCTCGCCGAGACCTTCGTGATCTCCCGGCAGGAGCCGCAGAATCCGCGCGGCCTGCTGGTCATGCCGCCGCGCGACCTCACCGCCGCCACCGCCAAGGTGCTGGCCGGCGCGCTCCAGGCGGCCCAGGACGGCAAGTGGGTGGAGCCGGTCAAGCTGGACGTGCTCGCCCAGGCCGCGCCCGACCCCAAGGCCAACACGGCCGTCCCGGCGCCCACCGACTACCCGGCCCGGGTCCGCGACTCGGAGCTGCCCGCCGCCGACCTGACCGCCACCACCCGGATCCAGGCCGACCTGGACACCCTGATGCAGGTGCTGACCCTGCCGCAGCGGGTGCGCGGGCCGTTCAGCGCGGCCATGGTCCGCTCGCTGTCCACCGAGTGGCGCACCCGGGCCCCGGAGGGCAGCGTCTACCGCGAGGGCGTGCAGAGCTACCTCAACGAGCTCACCAGGGCGGTGAAGGTGCCGCCGAAGCGGGTCATCACCTTCGCCGGTGACACCGGGGTGCTCCAGGTCAGCGTGCGCAACGACCTGACCCAGACGGTCACCAACCTCAAACTGGTGCTGAGCCCGAGCCAGCCCAACCGGCTGCGGGTCGAGCTGCCGGCGGAGGAGCTGGTGCTGCCCGCCTCGCAGAGCGTCACCCTGCGCTTCCCGGCCGAGGCGAAGAACAACGGGACCGTCTTCATGACCGCCCAGCTGTACACCACCGGGCCCGACCCGAAGCCGTACGGTGCGCCGGTGGTCTTCAGGGTCGAGGTCACCTCGGTCACCAACGGCGTGCTGTACGTCTTCGGCGGCGGCCTGGTGCTGCTGCTGCTCGCGGCCCTGCGCTTCCTGCGCCAGCGCAAGCGGCGGGTGGTGCACGACGACGAGGGCGACGCGCCGCTCGCCCCGGCGGACGGCCCCGCGGGCGACCCGGCGGGCGACCGGGCCGAAGGTCCGCGGGAGGGTCCCGAGGACGGACCGGGCGACCGGGACGGCGCCGGCGGTGCCACGGGGACACCGCACGACAGCAGCGCGGATGGCCGGGATCGGGCCACCAGTGATGAGAAGGTTGGTCCTTGACACCGCCGACACCGCCCGATCCCGTGGCGGCCTCCCCCACGACAGCGAAGAGGTGACATGACCGGGCGCAGCGAGGAGCGGCCTCCGGGCCGCGGAGAGGTCCGTCCGGGTGCCGAGTCGCCGTCCGGCGACTGGTACGTGGCCGACACCTACGCCCAGGACCCGTACGCGGCCGACGCGTACCAGGGCGGTCCGGGCGAGCAGGACCCGTACGGCCTGCTGGCCGGCCGGCCGGCCGCGCCGCAGCAGCCGGCGGCCGCGTACGACGTGCCTCCGCAGCTGCCGCCGCAGGGCGGCGGCTACCCGGCGCCGGTGCCGCCGACGCCGTTCTCGCCGCCGGTGCCGCCGGTGCAGCCCGGCTGGGACACCCCGGCGCGGGACCTCCGGCACGAGGAGCTGCCGCCGCAGGCCGCCGCCCCGGCCGGTCCGCCCGCTCCGGGGGGCCGGCCCGCCCCGGCCCCGGGCTGGGGCGGCCAGCAGCAGTGGCAGCCCGGCCCGGCGCACTCCGCCTGGGACTCCGAGTCCACCGAGTACGTCGGGGTGGACGCCCTGTTCGGCGGCCAGCAGGCGACCGCCGAGGCGCCCCGCCCGCCGGCCCAGCAGCCCCCCGTCCAGCAGCCCCCCGCGCCGCAGCCGGCGGCCGCACCGTTCCCGCCCGCCCCGCCCGCGCCGTTCCCCCCGGCCGGCGCGTACCCGGGGCAGCACGGGCCGCAGGCCCCGTACGCACCCGGCCCCGGCGGACACCCCGGCGGCCACGGCCCGGAGGGGCACCGTCCCTTCGTCCCGCCGATCGAGTTCGACCCGCCGCTCGCCGAGGACGAGGCCACCCTCCAGGTGGCCGCGGTGCAGCTGCCGCCCGCGGTGGAGCCGCTCGCCGACCTCACGGCCGAGGAGCGCACCGCCCCCGCGGCCCCGCCGGAGGACGGCGGCAGGACGTCCGGCGGCGGCAAGGTCGCCTCGCTGCTGAACTCCAGTGCGATCATGGCGGCCGGCACCCTGGTCTCCCGGGGCACCGGCTTCCTGCGCACCATGGTCATCGCCGGCGCGATCGGCATCGCCGTGATGGGTGACTCCTACAACGCGGCCAACACCCTGCCGACCCTGCTCTACATCCTGATCGGCGGCGGCGCCCTGAACGCCGTCTTCGTGCCGCAGCTGGTCCGCAGCATGAAGAACGACGCGGACGGCGGCACCGCCTACGCCAACCGGCTGCTCACCCTGGTGATGGTCGGTCTGGCCGGCGTGGTCTTCCTGGCCGTGCTCGGGGCACCGCTGCTCGTCCAGCTGATCGCCCACAAGATGATGGAGACCCCGGCCCGCGCGGACACCACCGTGGCGCTGGCCCGGTACTGCCTGCCGACCATCTTCTTCATGGGCATCCACGTGGTGATGGGCCAGATCCTCAACGCCCGCGGCCGCTTCGGCGCGATGATGTGGACCCCGGTCCTCAACAACATCGTGGTGATCTTCACCTTCGGCGCCTACATCTGGGTGTACGGCGGCTTCGACGGCACCCACGTCACCCCGGAGACCATCACCCCCGAGGGCGTCCGGCTGCTCGGCATCGGCACCCTGGTGGGCCTCGCCGTGCAGTCCCTGGCGATGATCCCGTACCTGCGGGCGGCCGGCTTCTCCTACCGCCCGCGCTTCGACTGGCGCGGCCACGGCCTGGGCAAGGCGGCCCGGCTCGCCAAGTGGACGTTCTTCTTCGTGCTCGCCAACCAGGCCGGCTTCCTGGTCATCACCCAGCTGGCCACCGCCGCCGGCAGCGACGCCGAGGCGGGCGGCCACGGCGGTGTCGGCCTCGCGGCCTTCTCCAACGCCCTGCTGATCTGGCAGCTCCCGCAGGCCGTCATCACCGTCTCGATCATGAGCGCGGTGCTGCCCCGGCTCTCCCGCGCGGCCGCCGACGAGGACGCCGGCGCGGTCCGCGACGACCTCTCCCACGGGCTGCGCACCACGGCCGTCGCGGTCGTCCCGGCGGCGTTCCTCTTCCTCGCGCTCGGCCCGGCCATCGGCCAGTCCATCTACGCGGTGGGCGGCGGCGACCTCGCCCTGGACAACGCCCGCAACGTGGGCCTGATGCTCTCCGCCTTCGCGCTGGGCCTGATCCCCTACTCGGCGCAGTACGTGATGCTCCGCGGCTTCTACGCCTACGAGGACACCCGCACGCCGTTCTCCAACACCGTCTGGGTGGCCGCCTGCCAGGCCGGCTTCTCGCTGCTCTGCTGGGTGCTGCTGCCCGCCGAGTGGACGGTCATCGGCATGGCGTTCGGCTACGGTCTGGCGTACGCCGTCGGAGTGACGGTCGCGGTGCCCAAGCTGAAGAAGAAGATCGGCGGCCTGGACACCAAGCGGATCGGCCGGACCTACTCCCGGCTCGCCACGGCCTCCGTGCCCGCCGCCCTGGTGGGCCTGGGCACCAGCCTGGCGATCACCCGGGTGGTCGGCGGCTGGGCCGGGGCCGTGCTGACCGTCCTGGTGGCGGGCGGACTCCAGCTGGCCGTCTTCGTGCTCATCGCGAAGCGGCTGCGGATCGAGGAACTGAACGCCATGCTGGGTATGGTGCGCGGCCGACTGGGCCGCTGATCCGGCTTCGGGCCGCCGCGCTCCCCGGACCCGGCCCGGGCCGGGGCCCGGCGGCCCGAAGCCGATCTGCACCACATCTCTCCACCATCAGGCAACCGCTCGGACCTTTCGGCGGTCGTACCCGGTGGAGAACAGTGGGCACAATTGTCCTGGAGCACCGGGGCCACCGGCCGAAGCGCTCCAACGACTCTCTCTCAGGCCCGGGGCGACACAAGGGGAGGCTGGACCACGGTGGCTGATGGCACCAAGGCGGTCGTCGACACGTCAGCAGCTGACGGAGCGGCGGACGAGGCCGCGCTGGCCGCGGCGATCGACGAACTCGCCGACGGCACGGCGCGGGCCGGCGCGGCCACCGGGAAGGACGCCCGCCCCGACGGGGACGGCGCCGACGACGCCGGGGCCGGCCGGGACCACGCGGACGGCGCGGGCGCCGAGACCGCCGAGGACGGCGGGACCACCGAGGACGGCGACGACGGCGAGGACGCCGACGACGAGGCCGTCGCCCCGGCCGGGACCGAGGAGACCTCGGAGATCACCGCCCCGCTGTCCGCCTCCGAGATCGCCGCCGAACTGGCCGCCGGCGACGCCGCCCGCCGGGCCGCCGCGGCGCCCGCCGCCGACCGCCCCGCCGCCAAGCGCCCGCCCCGGGACCCGCAGCCCACCCACGACCCCCGGGACACCGCCACCCTGCCGCAGACCCTGCCCGCCCCGCTGCGGCACAGCGGCGACCTGATCGGCCACCGCTACCGGCTGGAGGAGTGCATCTCCTCCAGCGAGACCTTCAGCAGCTGGCGCGCGGTCGACGAGAAGCTGCGCCGCGCCGTCGGCGTGCACCTGATGGCCGCCGGCCACCAGCGCGCCCGCAAGGTGCTGGCCGCCGCCAAGTCGGCCGCCCTGCTCGGCGACCCGCGCTTCGTGCAGGTCCTGGACGCCGTCCAGGAGGGCGAGCTGGTCTACGTCGTGCGGGAGTGGCTGCCGCACGCCTCCGACCTCGCCAAGCTGCTCGCCGACGGCCCGATGGAGCCCCACGAGGCGTACCAGATGGTCCGTCAGGTCACCGACGCGGTGGCCGCCGCCCACCGGCGCGACCAGGCCCATCTGCGGCTCACCCCGCGCTGCGTGCTGCGCACCGACAGCGGGCAGTACCGGATCAACGGCATCGCGGTGGACGCCGCCCTGCGCGGACTGCCCGCCGAGGGCACCGACGAGGACGCCGAGCGCACCGACACCCGGGCCATCGGCGCCCTGCTGTTCGCCGCGCTCACCCACCGCTGGCCCTTCCCCGAGGACCGCTACGACCTCAAGGGCCTGCCCCGGAACCTCGGCGAGGTGGCCCCCGACCAGGTCCGCGCCGGGGTCCACAAGGGCCTGTCCGAACTGGCCGCCCGGGCGCTGTTCGACCACCCGCCGCACCACGCCGAGCCGATCACCACCCCCGAGGCACTCGCCCGGGCGATCGCCCTGATGCCGCGCATCCGCCAGCCCGAGCCCGAGCTGCCGGTCTTCACCAACCCGCCGCGCCACAACACCCACGCCCTGCCGACCGCGCCCAACCCGACCCGGGTGGTCGCCGCCCCCGGCACCGGCCCCACCCCCGTGACGGCCCCGGTGCGACGTGCCGGACGGCGGCTGCGCCGGGTGGTCAAGGTGACCGCCTGGACGGTCGCCCTCGGCGCCATCGGCGCGGCCTCCTGGCAGCTGGTCGACTACCTGCGCCCGGAGAGCACCGCCATCGCGGCGCCCCAGCCGAGCAGCACCAGCGCCACCCCGACCGCCCATGCGGCCACCCACGACCCGGTGGCGATCCCGGTCGCGCAGGCGATCTCCTACAACCCGCTGGGCGGCGGACCGGAGGGCACGTCCGCCCTGGACAAGGCCACCGACGGCGACCCGAACAGCGAGTGGACCACCAGCTGGTACGTCGACCCCTTCGGCCCGAAGACCAAGGAGGGCACCGGCCTGCTGCTCGACCTCGGCTCGGTGCAGTCGGTCTCCAGCGTCAACATCAAGCTCGGCACCCCCGCCACGGCCGAGCTGCGGATGCCCGCGAAGGGCGTCGGCAACCCTCCGGCCGCCAAGCCGAAGGACTACAACGTCATCGGCAAGGAGTCCGGCACGGCCCTCTCCTACAAGCTGGACAGCCCGGTGACCACCCGCTACCTCTTGATCTGGCTGACCAGCCTGACCAAGAATCCGGACGGCATGCAGTACGCGGGGCAGTACCAGGGCCACATCGCCGACGTGAAGGTCTTCGGCTGACCGGCGGGCTGCGGCGGCGGGGCGCGGACGGCGAGGGGTGGACGTGGCGGAGGACGGACCGCAGCGCGGCGACGACGACGCGGCGCTCCTCGCCCGGCACGTCGCGGGCGACCGGGAGGCCTTCGGCCGGCTGGTGAACCGCCACCGCGACCGGCTCTGGGCGGTCGCCCTGCGGACCCTCGGCGACCGCGAGGAGGCCGCCGACGCCCTCCAGGACGCCCTGGTCTCCGCCTTCCGCTCCGCCCACACCTTCCAGGGCCGCGCGGCCGTCACCACCTGGCTGCACCGGATCGTGGTCAACGCCTGCCTGGACCGCGCCCGGCGCACCGCCACCCGGCGCACCAAACCGCTCGACGAGGACCCGCAGCGGCTGGACGCCCTGGTGGGCTCCGCCGAGCCGGCCGACTCCCCGGTGGTCCGCGCCGAGGTGCACCGCGAGCTGGCCGCCGCGCTCGCCGAGCTGCCCGCCGAGCAGCGGGCGGCGCTGGTCCTGGTCGACATGCAGGGCTACCCCGTCGCCGAGGCCGCCGAGCTGCTGGGGGTGCCGGTCGGCACGGTGAAGAGCCGCTGCGCCCGGGGCCGCGCCCGGCTGCTGCCGCTCGTCCGGCACCTGCGCGAGGAGGCCCCCGCGGCGGGCGGTGTTTCACGTGAAACACCGCCCGCCCCCGGAGCCGACCGCCCGTCGGGGAACCCACCGGGGCCCCGTACCGTCACAGGGACAGCCCCGGATCCAGCCCGGCCGATTCTGGAAGGAGACGCGAGCACGCGATGACGACGCCCCTCTCCTCCCCCGACGCCGCCGCGGGCGCGCATCCCGGAGCCGACGAGCTGGCCGACCTCGCCGAGGACCTGCTGCCGCCGGACGAGGCCGACGCACTGCGCCGGCACCTGAGCGGCTGCGCCGAGTGCCGGGAGACCGCCGACGCCCTCGCCGAGGTGCGGCTGCTGCTCGCCGGGGCCGGACCGGCGGCCATGCCGACCGACGTCGCCGCCCGGATCGACGCCGCCCTCGCGGCGGCGGCCGAGGACGCCCCGGCGCCCGCTCCGGCTCCTTCCCCGTCGGTCCCCTCCCTGTCGATCCCTGCGCCGTCCCCCCGGCCGGTCCCCTG
>NZ_JBHYUU010000161.1:0-18693 GCF_042749955.1 Kitasatospora sp. NPDC059462
ACCGTGGCGCGCCCCGCCGTTGTGTCGCATCAGGGCTGCCGGCGGCTCACTGCGCGGGGTCGCTCGCGCAGCGCGTCCCGGCGGCCGGCGCGGCGCCCTCCAGCAGGAAGGCGTCCACCGCGGTCCGGATGCAGGCGCTCCAGCCGTACCCGGTGTGCCCCTCGCCCTCGCGGGTGAGCAGCACGGCGTTGCCGAGCTGGGCGGCGAGCTTCTCGGCGTTGGCGTACGGGGTGGCCGCGTCGCCGGTGGAGCCGACCACGACGATCGGCGCCTGGGCCTTGGAGGCGATGGGGTGCGAGCGCTCGGCCGAACGGAACGGCCAGGTCCGGCAGTCCGGGTCGAAGACGGCGCCGCTCGGGTCGTGCCGGCTGATCAGCGGGGCCTTCGCGGCCAGGTCGGCGTAGGCGGCCTGGAGCGCGTCCCCGGTGGGGACGTCGGTCGCCCCGTCGGCGCAGTGGATGGCGGTGTAGGCGTCGGCGGAGACGTTGTAGTGGCCGTCCTTGTCGCGCCGGTTGTAGGAGTCGGCGTAGCCGAGCAGGAGGTCGCCCTTGCCGTTGGTCATGGCCTGCGTCAGCACGGTCCGCAGCTGGTCCCAGGCGCTCTCGTCGCCGTAGAGGCCCTCGATCACGCCGGTCCACGCCAGGGTGCTGGTGAGGACGCGGCCGGTGCTCGTGGTGAGCGGCTTCTGCTTGAGCCCGTCGAGGAAGTCGGCGAGCTTGCCGGCGGCCTTGTCGGGGTCCTTGCCGAGCGGGCAGGAGGACTTCTTGGCGCAGTACGCGGCGAAGGCGTTGAGCGAGCGCTCGAACCCGGCGTACTGCTCGATGTTGTGCTGGGCGAGCGGCAGGGACGGGTCGACGGCGCCGTCCAGGACGAGCCGGCCGACGCGGTCCGGGAACTCCTCGGCGTAGACGCTGCCGATGTAGGTGCCGTAGGAGAGGCCGAAGTAGGTGAGCTTCTGCTCGCCGAGCGCGGCGCGCAGCACGTCCATGTCGCGCACCGAGTCGCGGGTGCCGAGGAAGGGCAGCAGCTTGCCGTACTTGGCCTGGCAGGCGTCGGCGAGGACCTTGCCGTGCTCCGGGCCGGGGTCGTCGGTGCCGAGCCAGTCGTCGCGGGTCCTGTCGTCGAGGCAGTTCACCGGGGAGGTGCCGCCGACTCCGCGCGGGTCGATGCCGACGGTGTCGAAGCGCTCCCGGACACCCTTCTGGAAGTAGTCGGGGTTGCGCTGGACGAAGCCGACCCCGGTGCCGCCGGGGCCGCCGGGATTGACGACGACGGCGCCGATCCGCTGGTCGGGCTTGGCGGCGGGCTTGCGGACCACGGCGACGTCGAGGGTGCCGGCGCCCGGGTCGGCGTAGTCCAGCGGGACCTTGAGGGTGGTGCACTGCACCGCCGACTCGTCGATCTTCGCGGTCTTCGGGTCGTCCGCGCAGGCCGCCCAGCTGAGCTGCTGGCCGTAGAAGGCCTGGAGGGCCGGGTCCGCCTGGCCGGTGGGCTTCACCGTCGGCGTGGGCGTGGCGGTCGGCGTGGGCGTCGGGGCGGGGGCCGCGGTGGCGCTCGCCGGGTCGGTGGGCGACGGCGTGGTGGTCGCGGCGGTGGACGGCGTGCCGGGGGCCGCGTCGGTGGAGCCGCCCGAGCTGGTGCAGGCGGCCAGCAGGGCGGCCGCGGCGACGGCGGGCAGGGCGCGTCGCGAGAACCGGGTGATCATCGAATGCACCGCACACGAATACCACCTGACGATCACACTGCTGACGGTGCCCCACCCGCTGCGGCCCGCCGGCCGTGCACGCTTCCGGACAAAGAGCGACGAACCCTCCGAGGAAACGTTTCCTCGGAGGGTTCGCCCACCGTTCGTCAGCGTTCCGTCAGCCGCCGCACTGCTGGAGCATCGCCTTCTTGTCGGCGTCCGTCACCGGCAGCTGGTACTTCAGCGACACCTGGGCGAAGCGCACCGCGTAGGAGCAGCGGATCTCCGGGCTGGCCGGCAGCCAGGCGGACGGGCCGGAGTCGCCCTTGGAGGCGTTCTGCGAGCCGTCGGCCGGGATGAGGTTGAGCGGGTCGTTGGCTATCTGCACCCGCTTCAGCTTGTCCCACTTGGCGGCACCCATCTGCCAGTCGTAGGACAGCGGCATCACGTGGTCGATCTGGATCTTCGAGGCCTGCTTCTTGTCCCACTCCACCGTCTTGCCGGTGTACGGGTCGTGGATGGTCATCGAGGTGACCACGCACGTCGAGCCGTCCTTGCGCTCCACCGCCGAACCGTCGCGGGCCAGCAGGTCATTGCGGGTGTCGCAGTTGTTGTGGCCGCCGGGTATGCCGTCCACGTTGTCGGTCCAGGCCGGGCCGAACTCATTGCGGTCGTAGCCGTCCTTGGGCCCGGCCGCGGCGGTGGAGACCTTGGCGATCAGCTCACGGCCGGCCTTCTGGTCCTCGGCCGAAGTCAGCGGCGCCAGGCCGGGCTTGGTGCCGTCGGGGTTCTCCAGCGGGCTGGTGCCCCGGCCCGCCGCGGCCGCCGCGCCGGACCCGGCGGACCCGCCGCCGCCCGCCGGCTTCTTGTCGTCCGAGCAACTGCTCAGCACCGCGGCGGATATCAGGAGGACCACGGCGGTGGCGGACAGGGTGGTGCGACGACGGGCGGGCACGGGGACTCCCCAGGTGGGCGGGCGGCTGACGGCGCACCAGCAGACCAGCCGCCCCGCGAGTGGTCAAGCCACCACAACACGGAGCATTTCGATCATGGCGAAGCTCACACCCGCAGGTCCCGGACGACCTCCTCCAGCACCGTCCCCAGCGGCGTCGCCGCCACCCCCAGCACCTGCCGGGTGAGGGCCGAGTCGAGCAGCAGCGGCCGGTCGTAGAGGTAGGCCATCTCCTCGACCTCGGCGAGGATCTCGTCGCCCGAACCGGCGAGCTCCGCCACCGGGACCGCCGTGAGCGCCGGCTGCGGCGCTCCGGCCGCCTGCGCCAGCAGCGCGGACAGCTCACGGGCGGAGGCCTCGCTCGTACTGGGCACGTGCCAGGCCCGGCCCCAGGACGCCTCGTTGCGCGCGGCCGCGACCAGGGTGGCGGCCACGTCGCCGACGTAGCTCCAGCTGTGCGGCGCGTCCAGGTCGGCGGGGTAGCCGACCGGGGTGCCCGCCACCACGGCCGGCGCCACGGTGAGGGCGAACAGCGAGGTCGCCGCGCGGCCGAGGAAGTCGCTGGCCCGCACCTCGGTGACGCGCGCCCGGCCCGCCTCGTGGGCGGCCAGCGCGTCCGCCCACAGGGCCGCCCGCACGGCGCCCTTGCGGCTGCCCGGGGCGGCCGGCCGGTCCTCGGTGAGCGGGCCGTCCACCGGGCCGTAGCCGTAGACGTTGCCGAGCATGACGTAGCCCGCGCCGGAGCGTTCGGCGGCGGTCAGCAGGGCGGCGGCGAGCGGCGGGAACCCGGTCGGCCAGCGGTGGTACGGCGGGGCCGCGCAGTTGATCAGCGAGTGGGCGCCCTCGACCAGCGCGGTGAGGGCGTCGGCGTCGGTGGCGTCGGCGGCGATGCGCTCGACACCGGGGTGCTCGGGACCGCTGCCGCGCCGGGTCACGAGGCGGACCCGCTCGCCCTCCCCGGCCAGGCGCAGGGCGGTGGCGGTGCCGGTCGGGCCGGCGCCGGTGACGACGTGGAAGGACATGGGGGGCTCCCGGGTTGCCTGAGGGGTGGTGACGCCGGACTGGGCGGCGCCGTGATCAACTCTCGGCCAGGGCCCCGCCGCGCGGCAGGGCTCCGGCTGCCAAGGTTCCGGAGGTTCTGGCCATGCCCTCGTCCGCGCCCCCGCCCGCGCTCCCGTCCGCACGGCCGTCCGCGGACGGGCACCGGGTCGCGGTCGTCGCCGTGCCCCCGGTGACCGCCTTCGACCTCGCGATCCCCGACATCGTCTTCGGCTCCGCCGAGGTGGACGGCCGCCCGGCCTACCGGGTGCGGATCTGCACGATCGAGCCCGGTCCGGTCGCGAGCACCAGCAGCCTCCAGGTCGTCGTCCCGCACGGCCTGGACGCGATCGCCACCGCCGACACCGTGCTGGTGACCGGCTCGGCCTCCCGCACCGACGCCGACGAGCGGATCCTCGCCGCCCTGCGCGCCGCGGCCGCCCGGGGCGCGCGGATGGCCTCGATCTGCACCGGCGCGTTCGTCCTCGCCCAGGCCGGACTGCTCGACGGGCACAGCGCCACCACCTACTGGGTGCAGGCGGGCGCGCTGGAGCACCGCTTCCCCAAGGTGCGGGTGCTCCCGCAGGCGCTGTTCGTCGACGACGGCCCGGTGCTCACCTCCGCCGGGCTGACCGCCGGCATCGACCTGTGCCTGCACATGGTGCGCACCGACCACGGCGCGGCGGTGGCCAACGCGGTGGCCCGGCTGGCGGCGGTCTCGGCGGTCCGCGACGGCGGCCAGGGACAGGTCCTGCCGACCCCGGTGGCCGCCCCGGACGGCAGCTCGCTCGCCGCCACCCGGGCCTGGGCCCTCACCCGGCTCGCCGAGCCGCTCACGCTGGCCGGGCTGGCCGCGCACGCGGGGGTGAGCGTGCGCACCCTCAACCGCCGCTTCCAGGCCGAGACCGGGACCACCCCGCTCCAGTGGCTGCTCACCCAGCGCCTCGAACAGGCCCGGGAGCTGCTGGAGTCCACCGCCCTGCCGGTGGACCGGGTCGCCGCCCGCACCGGCTTCGTCACCCCCGACTCGTTGCGCCGTCACCTCCTCCAGCGGGTCGGCATGACGCCGCGTGCCTACCGCGCGCACTTCACCCGGCCGACGGCCCGCGCGAACGGCTGACGGCTGACGGCTGACGGCTGACGGCTGACGGTGCCGGACCGTGCGAACGGCCGACGGCGCCGGACCGTGCGCAACGGCGGCCGGGGCGGGCAGGCTGGGCGCATGGAACGGAGCGAGACGGTGGCCGCCCTGGTGCTGGCCGCCGGTGGCGGGCGGCGGTTGGGCGGACGGCCGAAGGCGCTGGTCCGCTACCGGGGCCGGCCGCTGGTGGAGCACGCGGTGGCGGTGGTCCGGGCGGGCGGCTGCCGGGAGGTGACGGTGGTGCTGGGCGCGGACCGGGAGCGGGTGCGCTCGACGGCCCATCTGCCGGGCTGCCGCCTGGTGGCCAATCCGGACTGGGAACGCGGCCTGGGCTCCTCCCTGCGCACCGGGCTGGCCGCGCTGCCCGCCCGGTCCTCGGCGGCGCTGGTGATGCTGGTGGACACGCCGGGGGTGAGCCCGGCCGCGGTGGCCCGGCTGCTGGCCGCGCACCGGGCCGGGGCGGAGCTGGCCGCCGCCGCGTACCACGGCCGGCGCGGGCACCCCGTGCTGATCGGGGCCCGGCACTTCGCCGAGGCGGCGCAGGGCGCACACGGCGACACGGGGGCGCGGGCCCTGCTGACGGCGCACGCGGACGATCTCACGCTGGTCGAGTGCGCCGACGTCGCCGCCCCGGACGACCTGGACACCCCGGACGATCTGGCCCGGTGGGGCGCGCAGTGACGCACGGGCCGCACCGGGCCGCACGCGTTCACCTCCGTTCGCCCGGGAGGAGGGCCCGGCTCCCGCCCGAGGGGGAGGCGTCTCCTCCTCTCCGCCGATCGATCGAGCGCACACCCCTGATTCGTCCCTGAGGATTGCCGCATTCCGCGCCGCACCCCCCAGGTTTCGGGGAGCATGGGACACGTCACCCACCCCCGATGCGAACGGACGGTGCCCGCGATGCCCGGACTGCCCGACGACTTCACCGGACACGACCCGGCCGGACGCGGCCCGGCGGCGGGTGGCGCCCGGGCGATCCGCTGCCCCGCCTGCCGGCGGGAGCACCTGTACGAACCCCCGTCGCTGCCCTGCCCGTGCGGCGCCTCGCTCAAGGTGCCGCTGCTGCGCGGCGGGGTGCCGGTGCAGGTGCGCTTCCGCTCGTGGGAGGACTCCTGGCTGAGCATGCGCTGTCCGCACTGCGGGCGCTCCGACCAGTGGCCGCAGCCCGAGTTCACCTGCAACTGCGGGGCCACCGTACGGCTCCCGGTGGACCGCACCACCCGGCTGGGCGGCGGCGGCACCGCCGGCCCGCTGGGCGCCGCCGCCGGTCCGCGGGCCTCCCACCCGCACCCGGTGCGTCCCGCGCACTCGCTGGACGCGCCCGCCGCGGCCCCGCCGGCCGCGGGGGCGGGCACGGGCGCCCCGGCCGCGCCGTGGCGGCGGCGCGCGCCGTTCCGTCCGCACCCGGTGCGGACCTCCCAGGACGCCGTGTTCACCGCGGCCCGCTACCTGGAGTGGCTGGGCTTCGACGACCTGGAGCTGACCGAGGCCCAGGAACGCGACGGGGTGACCCTGCTGGGCAGCCGGATGGTCGCGCAGGTGGACACCTGGACCGAGCCGGCCGATGTGAAGTCGGTCGAGTGCCTGTGGCTGCAGACCCTGCACGCGGAGGAGATGGCCGCCGCGATGTTCACTCTTGCGGGCTATTCGCACCAGGCCACGGTGCGCGGCGAACAGCTGCTGGTGGCGCTGTTCAGCCTGGACCTGGCGGGTGTGCCGCAGCCCGCGAACGGCGCCGCCGAGGCCCTGATGGAGACCGGCTGGACATCCTGAGGTCCCGTCCGGTTCCCCGGCCCGTCGCCCGCTGATCATCCGGGAGAAAACCCGTCCGGACGCAACAACCTCCGCTCGTGATCTGGTGCACAAGCTCGCCCCCGTGTTGAATTGCCGCCACAGCGCGGGCCTGTGGCGCGTCATGCCACGAGTGGGGAGGGGCCCGCTTCCTGCTGGATGGCGCACACAAGGAGGTGGCGTTGTCGGAGCACGGATGGGGCCCGAGTGGCCGGGACGCACGGGGGCCGGCGGCGCCTCCGGAGCCGGGGGACACCGTGTGGCGGCTGCGGTCCCGGGCGTGCTGGCGGGAGGCCGCCGAACTGTTACGGCCGGCCGCCGAGCGCGACCCGACGGCGGCGCTCGTCAGGGCCGAACTACTGATCGAGCAGTGTCTGTTCACCGCGGCCAACTGGAGCCAGGCCGAGCAGGCACTGCGCCTGGCCGAGGCCGTCGCGGCGACCACCGAACAGCGCGCGTCGGCGGCCTGCGCGCGCGGCTTCCTGGCGTACGTGGCGAGCGTGCTCGGCGCCCGCGACCGGCTGGACGAGGCCCAGGCCGCGCTCGGGCGCACCTCGGCCCTGCTGCCGCCGGACGCACCGGGCCGGCCACTGCTGGACTTCCGGCGGGGGCTGGTCGCGGAGAACCTGCTGCGTGATCCGACGGCGGCCTGGATCGCCTACCGCCGGGCCCACGACGGCGCGGGCGAACGCGGCGACGAGTTGCTCCGCTCCTCGACCTGGCGGCACCTGGCCGCCCTGGCGCTCGCGGCCGGGGACCACGAGCGGGCCCGGGAGGGGTTCGACGCCTCGCTGCGGCTGCGCGAGCAGCTGGGTTTCACGGTGGGCGTGGCGCCGGCGCTGGCGGCGCTCGCCGAGGTGTCCGAGCCGGCCGAGGCCGTGCGGCTGCGGGCGGAGGCGACCAGGCTGGTGCAGGCGCTGGGAGGCGTGCCGGTCTGGCTCGCCCGCCAGCTCGGCGCGGCGCGCACACCGGGCGCCCACCCGGACGAGCACGGCGAGAGGCAGGCACAGCGGCCGATCAGCTAAGGTGAGGCTAACCTGGCCGGGTCGAGCAGTGACCCGGCCGGGTTCGCCGTGCCGTTCCCGGTTTCCGCCGGCCCCGGCGCGAGCGGCCCCGCCGCGCCGGAGTGCGCGCCCTGTGCGCCCGGCGCCGGATTCACCGCCCCGGCGCCCCGCTCCCCCGCACACCTCGAACGCCGCGCACGGCGACGGCCCGACCTCCGCCCCACCGGCCGGGCGGAGGTCCGGAATTCCCGACTCCCCTTTTTCTGCGTTAATGCGATGAAAAGATTAACCCCTCGCCAAAAATCCCCCTCCCCGGTGCATTGACAGGAAATCAGTCATTCCCCGGCCGGGCATCCGTCATGATGGTCCCCGCCATCACGGCACGGGAATTGCGACGCAGGAGAGCGAGGCTGGTCCAGGCGATGAAATTGTCCGACATACCGCTGGGTTGGGCCGTCACCGGCGTCGCGGTGCTGCTGGTCGGCGCGCTCCTGGTGACCCTGGTCCGGAGCCGGGGGGCCGCGAGCAGCGGGGCCGCCGCGGATTCCTGGGAGCGGGCCGAGGAGCGCCGCCGCCGGAAGGAGTCCCTGTACGGCGGGGCCTCGTACACACTGCTGTTCTGCTGCGCGGCCGTGGCCGCCGCGCTCTCCTTCCACGGCCTGGTCGGCTTCGGGGTACAGAACCTCAACCTGTCCGGCGGCTGGGAGTACCTGGTGCCGTTCGGCCTGGACGGCGCGGCGATGTTCTGCTCGGTGCTCGCCGTGCGCGAGGCCAGCCACGGTGACGCGGCGCTCGGCTCCCGGCTGCTGGTCTGGCTGTTCGCCGGGGCCTCGGCCTGGTTCAACTGGGTGCACGCCCCGCGCGGCTTCGGCCACGCCGGGGCGCCGCAGTTCTTCGCGGGGATGTCGCTCTCGGCGGCGGTGCTGTTCGACCGCGCGCTCAAGCAGACCCGCCGGGCCGCACTGCGCGAGCAGGGGCTCGTCCCCCGCCCGCTGCCGCAGATCCGCATCGTCCGCTGGCTGCGCGCGCCCCGCGAGACCTACGCCGCCTGGTCGCTGATGCTGCTGGAGAACGTCCGCAGCCTGGACGAGGCGGTCGACGAGGTCCGCGACGACAAGCGCGAGCGGGCCCGGGAGAGGGAGCGCCGCAGGCTGGCGGGGCGCCGCGAGCGGGCCGAGATCCGGGCGATCAACCGCACCAACAGCGTCTGGCGCCAACGCGGTGGCGGCGGCGCGCCCCCGGCGGCCCGGCAGCTGGAGTCCGGCCCGGAGTCCGTCATAGCGGCCCCCGACGGCGGCGGGCCGGAGCGGCCCGCCGCCGGGGGCGCCGTCGCCCAGGCCGGCCTGCCGGCCGTGCCCGAGCGGCGCACCCTCGACCTCACGACGGAGGAGGCCACCGCGCCGCTGCCCCGGCTGGACTCCCTGGAGCAGAAGCTGAAGGACCTGGAGCAGCAGTTCGGCTGACGCCCCGGCGGCGTCCGCGGCCACCGCTCCCGGCCGTCACTCCATGGGCGTCACTCCGCGGGCGTCGCGCTGAGCTCGAACCACATCCGCTTGCCCGACCCCCGGGGCTCCACGCCCCAGCCGTCGGCCAGCGCCTCGACCAGCATCAGCCCGCGCCCGGAGGAGGCCTGCTCCCCCGGTGTGCGGCGGGTCGGCCAGAGGTCCGACTCGTCCTCCACCTCGACCCGCAGCCGCGCCCGGCCGCCGTCCGCGACCGGCTCCCGGTAGAGGCGGGCGGTGAACATGGCGTCCCGGTCGGTGTGCCGGATGGCGTTGGTGACCAGCTCGGAGGAGAGCAGTTCGGCGGTGTCGATCAGCTCCGACACCCCCCAGCGGCGCAGCGCGTCGCGCAGTTCGGCACGGACCTCGGAGATCCGGGCGAGGTCGGCCTGACCGATCCGGCGGCGCAGCTGCTGGGCGGCCAGACCGCCCTCGGGGCCGTCCCAGCGCAGCAGGAGCAGCGCTATGTCGTCCTCGCGCTCGCTGGAATCGGCGGCCTGGGAGGCGATCCGGTCGGCGAGGTCGTCCAGCGGGTCGCGACCCGTCGCGGCCGGGTCCGCGAGCGGTTCGGAGAGCACGGCGGTGAGCCGGGCGATGCCCTCGTCGAGGTCCATGCCGCGCGCCTCGACCAGGCCGTCGGTGCAGAGCAGCACGGTCTCGCCCGGGTCGAGGCTGAACCGGGTGACCCGGTACTCCTCGTCCGGGGCGATGCCGAGCGGCAGCCCGCCGGCCACCGGGACGGTGGTGGCGGTGCCGTCGCCGCGCCGCACCACCGGGTCGAGGTGGCCGGCCCGGACGGCGTAGACCACGCCGTAGTCGACGTTGACCTCGGCGTAGGTGCAGGTGGCGAAGTGGTCGGTGTCGAGGTCGGCGAGGAAGCGGGAGGCCCGGGCCATCACCGCGGCGGGCGGGTGGCCCTCGGCGGCGTAGGCGCGCAGGGCGATCCGCAGCTGGCCCATGATGCCGGCCGCGTGCACGTCGTGGCCCTGGACGTCGCCGATCACCAGGCCGACGTGACCGCCGGGCAGCGGCACCACGTCGTACCAGTCGCCGCCGATCTGGAGGCCGGAGCCGGCCGCCAGGTAGCGGACGGCGGTGGTGACGCCCGGCACGGACGGCACGGTGCGCGGCAGCATGACGCGCTGCAGACCGGCCGCCAGCTCGTGTTCGGCGTCGTGCAGCCGGGCCCGGGCCAGTGACTGGGCGACCAGGCCGCCGAGGGTGGAGAGCAGGGTGCGCTCGTCGGCGTCGAGCCGGCGGTCGTCGTCGAAGCTGACCACGCAGACGCCGATCGCCCGGCCGCTGGCGACCAGCGGCAGGAACGCCCAGGAGCTGCGGGTGGTGCGGCGGGCCTGCTCCCAGACGTCGGGGTAGCGCTCGCGGTACTCCTCGCGGCTGGTGCAGAACACCGGGGCGCGGCCCCGCAGCGCCTCGGCGGCGGGGTGGCTGGGCGGCAGCACCGAGCGGTCGTAGCCGGTCAGCTCGTCGGTGCGGTAGCCGGAGGCGCCGAGGATCTGCACCCGGCCGGCCTCGAAGGAGGCCAGGACCAGGCCGTCCGGCGGCAGTCCGGGCAGCGGCAGCTCGGTGAAGACCCGGGCGACGTCCCGCACGGTGACCGCCTCGGAGAGCGCGCGGGCGGCCTCCTTGATGAAGCGGGAGCGCTCCTCGCGCAGCAGGGCGAGCCGGTCGGCGCGGTCGCGCTTGTGCAGTTCGACGGTGGCGTCCCAGACGAAGCCGACCATCCGGGAGGCCCGGCCGAAGGCGTCGGCGAGGACCCGGCCGCGGAACCGGACGGCCCGCATGGCGCCGCTCGGGCCGACCGTCCGGTAGTAGGCGCCGCACTGGCCGAGCTCGGCGACGGCGCGCTCGACCCGGCGGCGCACCACGGGGGCGTCCTCGGGGTGGAGCAGGGCGAGGAAGGAGGCGGAGGAGCGGTCGAAGCGGCCCTTCTCGACGGCGTCGAGCCCGACGATGGTGCAGGCGCGCTGGTCGCCCTCCAGGATGTCGCGGCGGATGTCCCAGTCGAACGAGCCGATGCCGTTGGCGGCCATCGCGGGCTCCAGCCAGTCCGGCGTGGTGTCGCCCGGGGAGAGCGGCAGGCCGCCGGAGAGCATCGGTGCCAGCCGGCCGGCCGCCAGGCCGGGGGCGGTGCGCAGCGCGTGCCGCCGGGCCGCCTGCGCCGGGGGTCTGGCCCGCCCGGAGCCGGTCGTGGACGGACCGGAAGGAAGGGCCGGCCCCGGTGACTCGGACTCTGTGGGCATGCTGCTCCTGCCGCTGCCGTGACGGACCGCGCCGACCGTCCGGACGGGCCGCGTGGCGTGTGTGGGTGGTGCTCGACGGTCGCGCGCCGACGGGCGGTCAGTGGTCGAGGTGGTCCTTCCCCGCCGCTTCTCGCACGTGGGCACACATTCCCACCATCCTGGCCAATGTTCGGCCCGGCGGCAATGGCAACGGGCCGGAAATCTCGCCTTCCGCCTTCGCTTCCGGGCATCGTTCGACAGCGAACAGTGCCCGTACGGCAAACGGCGACCGAACGGGGCCGACGCGCCCCGGACGGAGCACGGAAACGGGGCCGCCCCGGGGCCGGACGGGGGCCGGACGGCCTCAGGCGTCGACGGTGCCCAGCTCGAACCAGGTGACCTTGCCGTCCCCCCGCAGCTGGACCCCCCAGGAGTCGGCGAGCGCCTCCACCAGCAGCAGCCCGCGGCCGGAGGTGGCGTACTCCACCTCCTGGTCGCGGCGGCGCCCGGGCAGGCGGGCGGTGCCGTCCTGGACCTCGATGCGCAGCCGCTGGTCGCCGGTGAGCACCGCGTCGAAGACGGCGCCCTGGCCGGTGTGCTGCAGCGCGTTGGTGACCAGTTCGGAGGTGAGCAGCTCGGCCGTGTCGGCCAGCTCGGGCACGCCCCACAGGCCGAGCGCGGCGCGCAGCCGGCGGCGCACCGCCCCGACGCCGACCAGGTCGGCGGCCTCCAGCGCCAGGTGGAGCCGGCGGTTGAGCGCGCACCCGGGCGCCGGTACGCCCGGCCGGGTGGCGCCCGCCGGGCCGGCCGTGTGCACGGGGCCGGCCGTGCCCGCCGGGGCACCCTGGCCGGTTCCGGTCACCCGGAAGGCTCCGCCCGAACTTGTCCGCTGCCGCGGGAATCGCGACTGACCGTCCATCACCCCTGCCCCCGCCCTCGTTCCGGGCCGCCGGGCCGGATCCCCCGCCGGCCGGTCGGCCACCTTGGTACTGACCAACCATCCTCATGCCCAGCTTTCGGCATTTGGAACAGTGCCCGGGCGATCACCTGGGGTGAAAGGGGCACGGGGCGGTTCGCGTGATCCAACTGCCCGCGGCGGTCAGGTTTGCGAAGCGTACGGGCGGTTTTCGACCGCCGGCGCCGCCGCGCCCGGTCGGTCGGCGAGCCGATCGCCGCGGGAGCGGCAAGGCTGGACAGGGCGGGCGGCTCCGGGTTCAATGACCGGAGATGTTTGAACGCCGTTCTAACAACTCTCACCCCCCTCCCCCGGCGACCGCGAGCGAGGAACCGTGCGACTGACCCCCACCGAGCGGGACCGGCTGCTGATCTTCACAGCAGCCGAGCTGGCCCGCGCCCGCCGCGCCCGAGGCGTCCGCCTCAACATCCCCGAGGCGACCGCGCTGATCGCCGACACCGTCTGCGAGGCCGCCCGGGACGGCCGTCGCCTCGCCGAGGCCATCGAGGCCGGCCGCTCCGTCCTCACCGCCGACGACGTGCTGCCCGGCGTGCCCGACGTGGTCACCGTGGTCCAGGTCGAGGCGGTCTTCGACGACGGCACCCGCCTCGCCGTGGTCAACGACCCGTTCCGGGGCGCCGGCTCGCTCGGCGACGCGGCCCCCGGCGGCGCGCTGCCCGGCGACGGCGCCGGCTACGACCCGGTCGAGGAGACCGTCGTCCTGGCCGTCCACAACACCTCCGGGGTGCCGATCTCGGTCACCTCGCACTTCCACTTCTTCGAGGCCAACCCGCGCCTGGCCTTCGACCGCGGCGCCGCCTACGGCACCCACCTCGCGATCCCGGCCGGCTCCTCGGTGCGCTTCGACCCGGGCGCCACCGTCGAGGTCGGCCTCGTCCCGATCGGCGGCGAGCGGGTCGCGATCGGCTTCGCCGGCCTGGTCGACGGCCCGCTGGACGCCCCCGGCGCCAAGGAGGCCGCGCTGGCCAAGGCCCGCGCGACCGGCTACCTCACCCACTTCGACGACGCGGAGGTCGAGTCGTGACGTCCATCACCCCCCACGACTACATCTCCGTGCACGGCCCGCGGGCCGGCGACCGGATCCGGCTCGGCGACTCCGGGCTGATCGTCCGCGTCGAGTCGGACTCCCAGGCGCCGGGCGACGAGTTCCTGGCCGGCTTCGGCAAGACCGCCCGCGACGGACTGCACCTCAGGCCCGCCGCCGTCCGCGACACCTGTGACGTGGTGATCAGCAACGTCCTGGTGATCGACGCGGTCCAGGGCATCCGGAAGACCTCGATCGGCCTCGTCGCCGGGCGGATCGCCTCGATCGGCCGGGCCGGCAACCCCGACACCATGGACGGCGTCGACGTGGTCGTCGGCACCGGGACCACGATCGTCTCCGGCGAGGGCATGATCGCCACCGCCGGCGCCATCGACACCCACGTCCACCTGCTGTCGCCGCGGATCATGGAGGCCTCGCTCGCCTCCGGCGTCACCACGATCATCGGCCAGGAGTTCGGCCCGGTCTGGGGCGTCGGCGTCAACTCCCCCTGGGCGCTGCGGCACGCCTTCAACGCCTTCGACGCCTGGCCGGTCAACATCGGCTTCCTCGGCCGCGGCTCCTCCTCCGACGAGGCCCCGCTGATCGAGGCCCTCGCGGAGGGCGGCGCCTCCGGCTTCAAGGTGCACGAGGACATGGGCGCCCACACCCGCGCCCTGGACACCGCGCTGCGGGTCGCCGAGGAGTACGACGTGCAGGTCGCCCTGCACACCGACGGCCTCAACGAGTGCCTGTCCGTCGAGGACACCCTCAAGGTGCTGGAGGGCCGGACCATCCACGCCTTCCACATCGAGGGCTGCGGCGGCGGCCACGTGCCCAACGTGCTCAAGATGGCGGGCGTGCCGAACGTCATCGGCTCCTCCACCAACCCCACCCTGCCGTTCGGCCGGGACGCGCTGGGCGAGCACTTCGACATGATCGTCTCCGCGCACGACCTCAAGACCGACCTGCCGGGCGACGCCGCGATGGCCCGCGACCGGATCCGGGCCGGCACGATGGGCGCCGAGGACGTCCTGCACGACCTGGGCGTCATCGGCATCACCTCCTCCGATGCCCAGGGCATGGGCCGGGCCGGCGAGACCGTGCGCCGCACCTTCGCCATGGCCGGCAAGATGAAGGCCGAGCTCGGACCGCTCGACGGCGGCTACGGCACCACCGAGGGCGGCGACGACAACGAGCGCGTGCTGCGCTACATCGCCAAGCTCACCATCAACCCCGCCATCGCCCACGGCCTGGCCCACGAGGTCGGCTCGATCGAGATCGGCAAGCTCGCCGACATCGTGCTCTGGCGCCCGGACCACTTCGGCGCCAAGCCGCAGCTGGTCCTCAAGTCCGGTTTCCCCGCCTACGGCGTGGTCGGCGACCCCAACGCCTCCACCGACCGCTGCGAGCCGCTCGTGCTCGGCCCGCAGTTCGGCGCGCACGGGGCCACCGCCGCCGACATCTCGGTCGCCTTCGTCGCCCAGGCCGCCGCCGACGGCGCCTACCTCGACCGCCCCGCCGACGGCCTGCCCACCCGGCGCCGGCGCGTCGGCGTCCGGGGCACCCGCGGCATCGGCCCGCGCGACATGGTGCGCAACGCCCGGGTCGGCCGCGTCGACGTCACCGAGACCGGCCTGGTCTCGCTCGACGGCGCCCCGCTGCGCTCCGAGCCCGCCGACAGCGTCGCGCTCAGCCGCCTCTACTTCCTCTGACCCTCCCGCTCCACCGAAGGACGCCGCGATGACCACCCCCGCCCCCGCCTCGCTCGGCTACCGGATGCCCGCCGAGTGGCACCCGCACGACCGCACCTGGATGGCCTTCCCGACCGACAACCCGACCTTCGACACGCCGGAGCACCTGCACGCGGCGCGCGAGGCCTGGGCCGCCGTCGCCAACACCGTCGTCCGGTACGAGCCGGTCACCCTGGTCGTGAACACCGGTGAGACCGCCGAGGCCCGCAAGTACGTCGCCGACGAGGTCGAGATCGTCGAGCGCCCGCTGAACGACGCCTGGATGCGCGACATCGGCCCGACCTTCCTGGTCGACGGCGAGGGCGGCCTCGCCGCGACCGACTGGATCTTCAACGGCTGGGGCGCGCAGTCCTGGGCCCGCTGGGACAAGGACCAGCACGTCGCCGAGCACATCGCCGAGCTGACCGGGGTCCGGCGGTTCGCCTCGAAGCTCATCAACGAGGGCGGCGGCATCCACGTCGACGGCGAGGGCACCGTGCTCGTCACCGAGACCGTCCAGCTCGGCGAGGGCCGCAACGCCGACTGGACCAAGGAGCAGGTCGAGGCCGAGCTGCACGCCTTCCTCGGCACCACCAAGGCGATCTGGCTGCCGCGCGGGCTCACCCGCGACTACGACGAGTTCGGCACCCGCGGCCACATCGACATCGTCGCCTCGTTCGTCCGCCCCGGGGTCGTCGTCGCGCACGTCCAGCCCGACCCGGCGCACCCCGACCACGCGGTGTGCCAGGAGCTGGTGGCGATCCTGCGGGCCTCCACCGACGCCGGGGGCCGCCCGCTGGAGGTCCTCGAACTGCCCGCCCCCACCGTCCTGCTGGACGAGGAGGGCGAGCCGGTCGACTACTCGTACATCAACCACTACGTGGCCAACGGCGCCGTGGTGCTGTGCGCCTTCGACGACCCGCGCGACCAGGAGGCCGCCGCGATCCTGGCCGAGGCCTACCCCGGCCGCACGGTCGAGCTGGTCGACGCCCGCGAGATCTTCGCCAACGGCGGCGGCATCCACTGCATCACCCAGCAGCAGCCGAAGGCCTGATCCCGCCCGGTACCACCGGGTCTACCGGTGGTACCGGCTCAGGTCGTCGGTGGTGAGTCCGTGGGAGCTGTGCATCGCGATCGAGCTGCAGGAGGAGCGGACGGCCCTGAGCCGGGCCAGCCGCTCCTGCTCGGCCAGCACCCCGTCGAGGTTCTCGGTCGGGCCGCTGCGGCGCCGGTGCAGGTACACCGTCAGCGCGGTCACCACGAGGGCGAGGCCGGCGAACAGGGCGATCATCGTGGCCATGGCCACCACCCCCGGGGGTCGGGAACGTCCTGACCGGTTCGTACCCGCAGGAGCGGGGCGCCGAACCCCCTCCGCCCCGCTCCGTGGCCGTCCGGCCACGGCCGGTATCGTGAAGGACCCTTGAGCCCCGAGGAGCAGCACCGATGGCCGACGCCCGTCCGCGCCGACCGGCCCGCCCGCGCGAGGAGGTCTTCGCCACCGCGCGCGCCGCGATCGCCCAGCACGGGCTCGCCAAGCTCACCATGGCCGGCCTCGGCAAGCAGCTCCAGATGAGCGCCGGGCACCTGCTCTACTACTTCGGCAGCAAGGACCAGTTGCTGCTGGAGACGCTGCGCTGGAGCGAGGAGCAGCTCGGCGCCCGCCGCCGGGCGATGCTCGCCGAGTGCGGGCGCGGCGTCCGGCAGCGGCTGGCGGAGTACACCGCGCTGTACCTGCCGGAGGGTCCGGGGGACCCGCGCTGGATCCTCTGGGTCGAGGTGTGGGGGCGCTCCCCCGCCAGCGAGGAGCTGCGGCGGGGACAGCTGGAGATCGAGGCGCCCTGGCAGGCCGATCTGGTCGCCCTGATCGAGGAGGGCGCCGCGGCGGCCCGCTTCGCGCCCGGCGACGCCACCGAGCGCGCGATCCAGATCCGTGCCCTGCTCGACGGCCTCGCCGTCCCCCTCGCCCTCGGCCTGCCCGGCGCGGACCGCCCCCGCGCCCTGCACCTGGCCACCACCGCCTGCACGGCCCTGCTCGGCTCCGGCCCGACCGCCTGAGCCGGCGGGCCCGGCGGTCCGCAGGGAACCGGGGGGCCGGTGCGCCGGATCAGTCGTGCGGCTTGCGCCGCTCCCGGCGGTTGGGGTGGCGGACGACCACCCCCGCCACTCCGCCGGATCCGGTCAGCCGGACCAGCGGCGTGCCCGGGAGCCGGTCGGGAGTCGTCCGGTCCTTCAGGCCGCCGATGCCGGGATCGATGCCACCGGTGTCCGCGGCCCAGGTGTCGGGGATGACGACCGTGACGCCGGCCATCTCCCCGTACGCCTCCACCACGACCTCCGCGAGGCGGCACTCGACCCGGGTGAAGTCGAGCTTCACGCCGCCCAGCCCTCCGTGGGCGATCACGTGCCCGGGAACCTCCCAGCGCCCGGGGCCGCGCGACACTCCCTGCACGCCGCCCCTGAGCAGCAGCGGCGGCCGGTCCTGCGACGGAACCGGCCCGGGCAGGTCGGCGGTCAGGACGGCCGGCTCGCCGCGGGTCTTCGAGCTCAGCGCCCGCTCCAGGCGCTCGTCCAGCTCGTCGAGGTCGATCCGCCCCTCGGCCGCCGCATCGCGCAGCCGCGCCACCACGGCCTCCCGTTCGTCGTGGGAGGCGCGGAGGCCGCCCGGGGGCACGGGGCTCGGAGAGTTCTCCGGCGGCTGGACGGTCATGACCGCAAGGACAGGCAGCGGGCGGGCTACTCGGTCCAGATGGCGGCGGCGGTGCGGTCCTCGGTGTAGCCCTTGGCGCGGACCTGGACCTGGCGGAGGAAGTCCACGGTGCCCGGCGGGTGGGGGTGGGCCCAGTGCGAGGCCAGGAAGTGGGCGACGGCCGGTTCGTCGGTGACCGGGCGGGACAGGCCCGGGGTGCAGAGCAGCAGGATGTCGCCCGGGGTCGCCGGGACCATCCGGAAGCGGAACGGGCGCGGGCCCGGCGCGGGAGTCTCCGGCACGGGCGGCTGGCCGTCGGGCTGGTGCAGCAGCCGGGCCGCGTACGCGTCGATCCAGTGGCCGGACCGCAGCAGGAACAGCCCGCCCGGGCCGACCCCGAACGCCGCCCGGTAACCGGCCGCCGGGTCGAGCGACACCAGCAGGCAGTGCAACGAGGCGGGGGACGGCTCGGCGTCGTCGCCGTCCGGCGCGGGCTCCGGCACCAGGGCGCGCAGCGGGGCGACCGCGCTCAGCGCGAGCCGCTGCAGGCCGTAGCGGAGCCGGTCGCGGGCGCCGTCGCGCAGGTCGGCGGCCAGGCCCTGGCGGCTGCGGCCGACCGCACCGGCGAGCTGGCGGCAGGCCTCGGCGGCCGCGGTGGCGACCTCCCCGGCGGCCGGTCCCGCGTGGTCGAAGCCGCCGAGCACCGCGAGCAGCAGGCCGTCGGTCCCCTCCCCGAAGCGGGTCACCAGCAGCGCGTCCCGCCGGGGCTCGCCCCGGTAGCGGGCGGAGTCGCCGCGGACGGAGACCGCCCGCAGGGTGGTGGTGGCGTACTGGGCGCCCTCCAGGACGGTGTCGGCGACGACGCCGCCCAGGGAGCCGGGGTCGGCCTCGGGCAGGGCGGTCGGCTCGGGGCCGTAGGTGGGCC
>NZ_JBHYUU010000162.1:0-18540 GCF_042749955.1 Kitasatospora sp. NPDC059462
AGGTCCGCCTGCCTGCCGACCCCGTCCGGGGCGACGAGGCGCACGCCGTCCTCCCCCCGCTGCTCGATGGGGGGCGGGGCCCGGTGGGGCTGGCCGGCGCGCGCGCCGGCGGCGGGGGCGGGCGCGGGCCGGTCGGCCACGGGACACCTCTCTCCTGGGGCGGGTCCGTCGGGCCGCGGCGGTGGCCGCGGCGGCCGGGACCCGGCCGGGTGGTCGGTGGACCATCCGGCCGGGTCGACCGTCACGGGCCGCCCGGGCGGGCGGCCGGTCGGGTCAGAGGCAGAGCAGCGTGCTGACGGTGCTGGTGCCGCAGTTGAGGACGCTCAGCGAGCTGGTCTGGTCGAGGGTGTCGTCGATCGGGGCCGCCTCGGTCTCGGGCAGCTCCAGGGTCTGGAGGTCGAGGATCGCCATGAGATTCTCCTTCGGTGCGGTTGGATCACCCGGCCGGGCGGCCGGGAGTCGGTGGGGCGCGGCGGTCGCGCCCGGGTGGTCACCGAGGCGGCGTGGGCGCCGTCGCGGTGAACGGGAGGAAGGGGGTGCCCGCCAGGGCCGTGCCCAGGGCCAGCAGCACGCCGGCCGAACCCGTCGCCAGGTCCGTCGACAGGCGCAGCAACTGGTCGCCGGGGAAGGCCAGCCGGCCGTGGTAGGGGACCTGGTGGAGTGCGAGCAGGGCGCGGTGGCGGTGGACCGGCGTCGCCACCTCGGCCGGGTCGCCGGTCAGCGCGAGGTAGCCGATGAGTCCGGCCCGTCCGTTGAACAGGCCCGGCTGGATCACGAACTCCGGCTCCGCCGCCCTGCGGATCGGCGCCTGGCGCCCGGCCAGGACGCTGTCGGGCCGGTGGGCGAGGAGCGCGGCCAGGACGAGGCCGATGCCCGCGCTGCCGGTCTCGACGTAGGGCAGCACCCGGCGCCGGTCGACCACCTGGAGGGTGCCGTCCGCGACCGTGACGCAGCGGTCGAGGTCGAGTTCCAGCAGCGCTTCGGCCTGGTCCAGCAGGGAGTGGTCCCCGGTGTGCTCGTGGAGGCGGACCAGGGCGAGCGCGGCGCCCGAGGCCCCGGCCAGCAGCCCGGCGCGGCGGCCGGCGTCGGCGCGCCCGGTCTTCTCCCAGGCCATGGCGGCGCTCCTGGCGACGGCCAGGGCCTCCTCCAGCAGCCGTTCGTCCCCGGTGGCGCGGGCGAAGTGCAGGAGGGTGAGGGCGATCCCCGGGCCGCCGGAGGCCAGCGTCGGGGCGGCGGCCGGTTCACCGTCGCCGGCGGCGGCCGGGGCCTCGCCCAGGCGGCGCAGGAGTGCCGTCGCCTGCTCGCGCTCGCCCAGCAGGTCCAGGACGTAGGCGACGCCGTGGCCGCCGTGGTAGAGCCCGGGCGCCGGGGCGCGGTGGCGGGCGGCGGCGGCGAACCACCGCAGGTGCGCGGGGTCGACGGCGGCGCCGGTGGAGTGCAGGGCGTAGAGCACCCCGGCCGCGCCGTGCGCCAGGCCGAGCCCGCCCAGGGTGAACTGGGCGACGTCGCCGGGGAAGAGCCGGTCGGCGCGGTCGGGCGTGGCCGCCGCGGCGATGCCGGCGGCCAGCGAGTCCCGGATCGCCGGCCAGTCGGCGGCCGGCGCCTCCAGCAGGGCGAGGGACTCGGCGCGGCCGGCGGCCAGTTCGGGGCGGGGCGTGCGGCCGTCGTGCGGCGACCGGGCGAGGTGGCGGCGGATGTCGTCGGTGTAGCCGGGCGGCACCGGGAAGCGCCGCTCGATCGCGTCGGCGAGCCGGCCGGTCCGGTCCGGGTCCAGCGCGGTGAGCTGGACCAGCGGGTAGAACAGCCAGAGCCGCAGCGCCGCCAGCGCGTAGCGGTCGATCTCCGGCCCGGTGACGCCGGGCGGTGCGGTGAACCCGGCCGCTCCCAGCGCCGGGCGCAGGAAGTCCTCGACGGTGCTGGCGAGTTCGAAGTCGATGAAGCGCAGTTCGCCGTCCGGTCCGACGATCAGGTTCCGGGGGTGGAGGTCGCCGAAGACGACGCCGCGGGCGTGGATCTGCTCCAGGGCGCGTTCCACCTGGCCGACGACGGCCAGGGCGTCGCGGGTGTAGCGGGCGACGGCCTCCTCGTCGGCGTCGGGGTGGATCAGCGGGTAGCGGGCCGTCAGCCACTCGCTCAGGGACTGCCCGGCCACGTACTCCTGGACGAGGAACTCGTGCTCCCAGGCCGTCAGCAGTCCGTGCTCGGCGGGGACCCCGGGGACTCCGGCCAGCCGGGCCAGGACGGCGTGCTCGTTGCGCAGCCGGGTCACCGCGTCCACGCCGCGCTGGTCCAGCCCCGCGAACGGACGGGCCTCCTTCAGCACCACCGGCGGTCCGTCCTGTCCGTCACGGGCCAGGTAGACGCCGCCCGCGTTGGAGAAGTGCAGGACCCGCTCGACGGTGTACGGCAGCCCGGTGTCCCGCTGGAGCGCGCGCTCGGCGACCGCCGGGGCTATGCAGTCCGGCACCGGCGCCCAGGCGGGGACGGCGAAGGCCGTGCCGCGCACGTCGGGGACGAGCCGGCCGTCGGGCCCGGCCAGGGCCAGCACCCGTTCGCCAGCCTCGTTGCGGCAGTGGCGTTCGGCGAAGCCGCCGTACCGCAGGTAGAGCGGGCCGTCCTGCCAGCGCAGGTCGCTCAGGATGTAGGGGCCCTTGCGGCCGGCGAGCAGCGCGCCGAGGCCGTGCAGGCAGCGCTCCAGTTCGGCGTCGTCCACCGGGTAGAGCGTGCAGAACTTGCCGCTGGAGCCGCGCGGCGCGTACTTGGAGTTCTGCACCTGGAGGATCGGCAGGCCGCGCAGGAACTTGAAGGTGATGCGTTCGCGCAGGCAGTAGTCCCAGACGGTCTCCAGCACCTCCTCCGCGGTGTCGAGGCACGAGGAGACGTGGATCTTCCAGCCCTGGTCCGGGATCCGCACGCCGGCGGGGCGCACCACCGCCCACATCTCCAGGTCACCGTGCTCCCAGCCGTCGGGCAGCGGGCGGGTGACGGCGGAGAACTCCTCGTGCGCCCCCCAGCGGCGGGGCGAGTCGTAGAAGAGCGGGTCGGCGTAGGCGTAGGCCTCGTACCGGTTGTCCAACGGAACCCTCCTCGTGGCGGGGGTCGGAGCGGGCGGGGGCGGCGTGGAGCAGCGAGCGGCGAGCGGCGAGCGTGGAGGGGCGAGCGGCAAGCGTGGAGCGCGGATCGGCGAGCGTGGAGCGGCGAGCGTGGACGGCGCGGCGCCGGCGGAACGGTGCCGGGCACGGCGGAACAGGGGTGCACGGCGGAGCGGGGGGCTTGGTGCCGAAGGCGGAGCCCGGAGGTGACGTTCCGGTATGGCGATCGGGCCATCCGAATATTGGGTTCGCCGCCACGACTCCGCAACGGCGCGCATTCCGCCGCTCCGGCCGGAATCGCGCACCCCGTCCGCCGATGGCGCCGCTGCGCAAGCGGGGCGCAGGGCCTCGCGCCACACCCGACCCGGGGGTGGCCGGGGCGACGGCCGGGGCACGTCAGGGGCAGCGCACGCCCGGCGCGCCGCCGGCCCGGGCCGTCCGGGGGGAACCGTCCACCCGGTCGAACAATCCGAACATGTGCCCGTTTTTTGATATTGCCGTTCTATTTCCGGAGTATTTCAGGGGGCCGGGAAATTTGTTTTCCCTTGACCGACGCGGGGTCTCATCGGAATGATTCGTTCGCACGAGTCCGACCCCTGGCGGCACTCGCGCCCCACCGGGGTCAGGAACCGAGTCGCGCGAAGCCGGCCGTGCCGTGCAGGACCGCACCGGAAGTCCGGGCCGCCTCCAGGCTCCGGCCGAGGGTCTCCGCGCCCCGCTCGGCGTCGAGGTCCATGAGGTCCGGCGGCCACGTCCCCGGCGGCACGACGAGCACGACCACCGCGCCCCGCCCCTCGGCGGCCGCCACCCAGCCGGGCGAGGCGCGGACCTCGGAGGCGGGCTCCCACAGCTGCCGCCCGCCCACCAGCACGAGCCGGCTGAGCACGGCGCCGCGCAGCCCGATCACCGCCGTGGTCGCGGGCGGCTCCCCCGCCGCCAGCACGAAACCGCTGTCCACCGCGCTCTCGACGAACTCCCCGTACAGCCGCGGGCCGATCTCCACGATCAGTTCCGCGAACGGGGGCCCGGCCTCCGTCGCGCGCACCGCCAGGGCCCAGACCATCGGCGCCGTACCGCCGCCGCCACCCGCTTCGTCCGCCATACCCCCTTCAACGAGCCGGCCGCCCGATCGGAGCGGCCCCGGGCGAACCGGCGACGACGACCGGTGGCCGCCGTGCCCGGGTGGAGGCCGACGCGAAGCCGTCGGGCGAACGGCTGAATGACCGTGGCGCCGGCGTCCGCGTTCGGGCGAGCCTGGAGGAGTCGGACCGCGCGGTGCCCGGGCGGTCCCCGGAGGAAGGAACGAGGAGAGATGAGCGAGACGATCGCGGGCGTGCGGATCCCGGACAGCGCCCTGGCCCGGGAGGCGACCGAACTGGTGCGGGAGGCCGCCTCCCCGCTGCTGTTCGACCACTCCCGGCGGGTCTTCCTGTTCGGGTCCCTGCGCGGCCTCGAACAGGGGCTGGACGTCGACCCGGAGCTGCTCTACGTCGGCGCGATGTTCCACGACCTCGGGCTCACCGGGCGCTTCGCCCGCACCGACCAACGCTTCGAGATCGACGGCGCCGACGAGGCCCGCCGCTTCCTGCACGCCCACGGCATCACGGGCGAGCCGGCCGACCGGGTGTGGACGGCGATCGCCCTGCACACCACCCCGGAGATCCCGCTGCACATGGCGCCGGAGATCGCCCTGGTCACCCGGGGCGTGGAGCTGGACGTCCTGGGCATCGGCTACCACGCCGTCACCGACGAGCAGCGCGCCGCCGTCACCGCCGCCCACCCCCGGCCGGACTTCAAGAACCGGATCCTCGCCGCGTTCACCGAGGGCATCAAGGACCGGCCCGCCACCACCTTCGGCAACGTCAAGGCCGACGTCCTGGCCCACTACGTGCCCGGATTCGAGCGCGGCGACTTCGTCGAGGTCATCAAGGGCTCCGCCTGGCCGGAGTGACGGCCGGTCAGCCGCCCCGGTGACGGCGCCCGGCGGGCCACGGGGCGCGCACGCGGCGGTCGTCCTCCGTACACGTGACGGGCCTGCCGTCCGCCGTCATGGATCGATCGTGTCCGCGCCGAGGCGGAGGCCGGGCGCGGCTCCGGTCCGGCACCGCCCGGCCGCCCCGGCGGGCGGGGTCGGCGGCACCACCGACCCAGGTCCTCCTCATGGCCGGCACCGGCGGGTACGGGTGCCCGCCCAGCCCGCACGGCTTCGCCAGGAGCTGACCGGAAGGGCAGGGGTGCCCCGCGACGCCGCGCGTGTCGCGGGGCACCCGCGCGTCGGGCGCCCCCGGTGCGGCGCTTCCCGCCCCGAGCCGGCCGGGGTCAGACTGGTGGCCGGGGGCGATCAGGAGGGTGCCATGACCGTGACCAGGGTCGCCCTGGTGACCAGCGAGGCCGGTGCCGGGCTCGACGAGGACCTGGCGCCGCTCGTGACGGCGCTCGCCGGGTGCGGGCTGGCGGCGGAGCCGGTGGTGTGGGGTGGCGGCCGGGCGGCCTGGGAGCGGTTCGACCTCGCGGTCGTCCGCTCGACCTGGGACTACGTGGCGCGGCTCGACGAGTTCCTGGGCTGGGCGGACGCCACGGCGCGCGTCACCCGGCTGTGGAACCCGGCGCCGCTGATCCGCTGGAACAGCGACAAGCACTACCTGCGGGAGCTGGCCCGGCACGGGGTGCCCGTCACGCCGACCCGGTTCCTCGAACCCGGGTCCGCGTTCGACCCGGCGGAGCTGGACGGCCCGCACGGCGTCGTGGTCAAGCCGACCGTCTCGGCGGCCGCGCTGGACACCGCCCGCTACGAGGCCGGCCGCTCCGGGGAGGCCGCCCGGCACGCCCGGGCCCTGCTGGAGCGGGGCCGCGGCGTGATGGTCCAGCCGTACCTGCCCCGGATCACGGAGGGCGAACGCGCGCTGGTGCTGATCGGCGGCGCCTTCAGCCACGCCGTCCGCAAGGGGCCGGTGCTGACGGAGCCCGGGCTCGTCGACGACGACCGCTTCCCGCACCCCGACGTCGCCCCCCACCGGCCGACCGGGGCCGAGATCCGCACCGCGCTGGCGGCCCTGGCGGCGGTGCCCGGCCCCCGGCCGCCGCTGTTCGCCCGGGTGGACCTGGTGCTGGACGACCGGGGGGAGCCGCTGGTCCTGGAGCTGGAGCTCGTCGAACCGAACCTGTTCCTCGACACCGATCCCCGCAGCCCCGCGCGCTTCGCCGAGGCGGTGGCGGCACTGGCCCGGCCCTGAACCGGGGCGCGGGGCGCCCACTCAGCGGCCCCGGTCCGGCGGCGGGCCACCCGTCCAGTCCAGCAGCCGCCCGAGCGGCCAGGTCGTCACCAGCCGGTCCGCGCCCAGGCCCGCCTTCGCGGCCCGCGCGTAGCCGGTGGACTGCCAGTGCAACTGCTCCGGGGCGTGGGCGTCGGTGTCCACCGCGAACAGGCAGCCCGCCTCCGCGGCCAGCGCCAGCAGGTCGTCCGGCGGGTCGCGCCGCTCGGGCCGGCAGTTGATCTCCACCGCCGTACCGGACCCGGCGCAGGCCGCGAAGACCTCCCGCGCGTCGAAGCGGGACTGCGGGCGGCCGCGGCCGGTGACGATCCGGCCGGTGCAGTGCCCGAGCACGTCGACGTGCGGATTGCGCACGGCCGCCACCAGCCGGGCCGTCATCGGGCCGGGCTCGGAGCGCAGCCCGGAGTGCACCGAGGCGACCACCACGTCGAGCCGGGCGAGCAGTTCCTCCTCCTGGTCGAGCGAGCCGTCCGCCAGGATGTCGCACTCGATGCCGGTCAGCAGCCGCAGGCCGCCGGCACCGCGGCGGGCGTTGACGGCGGCCACCGCGGCCAGTTGCAGCCGCAGCCGGTCGGGGTCGAGGCCGTGGGCGACGGTGAGGCGCGGCGAGTGGTCGGTGAGGACCGCCCAGCGGTGGCCGAGCGCGGCGGCCGCCTCGGCCATCACCTCGATCGGGCTGCCGCCGTCGGACCAGTCGGAGTGCAGGTGGCAGTCCCCGCGGCCGGCCGCCACCAGGCCCCAGCCGGCCCGGGCCCGCGGGCCGGCCTCCTCCTCCAGCCGGGCGAGGTAGGCGGGCACCGCCCCCGCCGAGGCCTGGGCGATCACCTCGGCGGTGACCGGGCCGATCCCGTGCAGCGCCCGGGCGCGGGCCGCGTCCACCGGCCCGGCCGGCAGCGCGCGGACGGCGTCGGCCGCCGTGTGGAAGGCCCGCACCCGGTAGGGCGAGGCGTCGCGCCACTCCAGGAGGAAGGCGATCCGCCGGAGCGCTTCGACCGGATCCATGTCTCCAGTGTTCGCCGGGTCCCGGGCCGGTGCACGGGGCGCGGACGGTCACGGCCGCCGGGAATGCGGGGGCGGGGGCTCGCGTTGGGCACGGGTGAAAACGACTTCCATCTCCGATCGGGAGGAACCCCATGGCCCGCAGCGAACTCCGCCCGGTGATCAAGCTCCGCTCCACCGGCGGCACCGGCTACACCTACGTCACCCGCAAGAACCGCCGCACCGACGCGGACCGGATGGTGCTGCGCAAGTACGACCCGGTCCTCGGCCGGCACGTCGACTTCCGCGAGGAGCGCTGACCGCGGCCACCGGGGTCCGTCCTCGGAGGACCGTCGTCCGCTCGGCGGGCGGGGGTCCGAGGACGGGCCCCCCGGGGGACCGGGGCCGCACCGCGGACGGGCGGTGCGGCCCCGGGGCTCTGGCGGTGCGGCCGCGGCGCGGGCCAGGATGATCCCCGTGGCGCGACCGAGGGAGCTCATCGACTGCGGGGACTTCGTGCTGCGCCGCTGGCGCGAGCAGGAGGACTTCGCGGCGGCACTGGCGCTGATCGGGGAGTCGCTGGAGCACCTGCGGCCGTGGGAGACCTGGGTCGCCGGGCACGATGCGGAGCACACCCGGGGGTTCCTCGCACGCTCGGCGGTGCGGTGGGACGAGGGGGAGGTCTTCACCTACGCCCTCGCCGCCGGGGACGGGCGGTTGCTCGGGATGTGCCAGGCCTACCGGGGCGCCGGGCCCCGGGGGTGGCGGCTGGGGTACTGGCTGCACCCGGCCGCCACCGGCCGGGGGTTCGCGACCCGCGCGGCCGCGGCGCTGGCCACCGAGATGTTCACGCTGCCGGGCGTGGAGTTCGTGGAGATCTCGCACGACCTGGCCAACACCGCCAGTGCCGCCGTGCCGCGCCGGCTGGGCTTCACGGAGGTCGGCCGCGGGCCGGCCGCACCGCCGGTGGCCCCGGCGGGCAGCGGGACCGAGGTGGTCTGGCGGCTGGACCGCCCCCCGCCGGCGCCGGGGGCCGGGTGAGCGCTCAGACGTGCGGCACGGTCGGACCCCCGCTCCCCCGGCCGGCGCCGAGCGGGGCGAGGATGGCGGTCGCCGCCGCCAGCGACTCGGCGAGCAGGGCGGCGGTGCGGCTCGCCTCGTAGAGCTGCTCGCGGGCGTCGCGGGCGGTCCGGGCGGCTTCGAACCCCCCGTCCCCGGCGGTGGCCGAGGCGATCCGGCCGGCCGCCTGCTCGCTGCTGAGGAACGCCTCGACGTGGTCCAGCAGTTCGGGCAGGCGCGCGGTGAGCCCGGCCAGGGCGCCGACGGTCTCGGCCGCCTCGGTGGTGTGCAGCAGAACGGGCCGGCCGCCCTGCGGGGCGCTGCCGGCGGCGCGCAGGAGTTCGGCGGCCTCGGCGGCGAGGTGCGCGACGGAGAGGTTCGGGGGGACGGGCCGGGTCATCGGGTTCCTCCTCGGCGGTGGCGACGGTGCGGGCGGGCGGACGCCCGACGGTCCGCCGGGAGGGGGATCCCCGACGGACCGTCAGCACCGGCCCGTGGCCCGTCTGCCCGCACCGGCGCGCACCATGCCACCCGGTTTCCGGCCGGGCCCGCACCCCGCCCCGCACACCCGGCCGCGCACCCGGCCGCTCAGCTGCCGCCGCCGGGGCCGGGGGGCTGCTCGGAGGGCGCCGGTGACCAGCGGTCGGGGGTGGCGTACGCGGTCAGCGCGTAGATGGCGACCACGTCGATCGCGATGATCGTCAGCGACCACACCGGGTAGGACGGGACGAAGGACATCTGCGCGAACGCGTTGAGCACCAGGACGACCACACCGGCCCACCGGGCCCACTGGGTGCGCAGGGCCAGGACGCCGTACGCGGCGCCGAGTTGGGCGACGGCCAGGGCCAGCATCACCCAGCCCCAGGCCAGCAGGTCGCCGAAGACGAAGTGCGCGTTGCCGATGAAGACGTGGGAGCCGGCGATCGCGGAGATGCCGTCGAGCGCGTTCAGGGAGCCCACCAGCACCAGCAGCACGCCGGCGAAGGTCAGCAGCCCGGACCCGACGTGGTCGGTCGTCGCGGACGCCCCGGCCGACGGGGCGGCGCCGTGCGGAACGGCGGCGGTCATGGTTGCCTCCGTGAGGTGTCGGCCGGCCCGGACGGGCCGGTGCGTCCCCCGGGTACCACTGCGCCACGCGCGCCCGGCGCCGGGACCACCCGGTGCGGGTGATTCGGTCGCCGGTGATTCGGTCGCCGGTGAGGCGGTCGGGGGTGGTTCGGTCGGGGGTGGTTCGGTCGGGGGCGTTCAGTGCCCCACGGCCACCTTGGCGACCACGATGACCAGGCCCAGCAGCAGGTTGACCGCGCCCTCGGCGACGACCTGCCGGGGCGCGGCGCCCGCCCGGCGGGCGCCCAGGCTCGCCCAGCCCACCTGCTGGGCCACCGCGACGCCGAGGGCCAGCCAGGCGTTCTCGCCCGGGTCGAGCCACGGGCTGAGCAGCACCGCCAGGGCCGGCAGGGCCGCCGCCTCGACGATGGGCCACTCGTGCCGCCCCACCGCGCGCACCTGCTGCCGGGTGACCCGGCGGCCGGCCTCGCGCTGCCCGGCGACGTGCGCGTAGACGTGCGCGGCCCAGAAGACCAGTCCGGTGACCACCAGCAGCAGGATCATCGAGAGCCGCGGGTGCGGTCCGCTCAGGCTGGAGGCCGCGATCACGGAGGCCGCCAGCATCGAGCCGTAGACGGCTCCGGCGTAGTCGGTCCGCCGGGCGTCCCGATCCGGGTCCGGGTCCGGTCCGGGCGGGCCGGGGAGGTGCCGGCGGGACGCCGGTCCTGGGACGGTCACGGCGGCCTCCTGCCCTGTCGCGTTCCTCGCGGCACTGTCGCCACTGTCGCCCTCCTCGCGGGCCGGTCCTCGCCTCGATCCTCGCCGCCGCGGCGGGCGCCGGCCTCACCTCCCCGGGGTGAAGCGGCCCGGCCGCTCGGATGGCACGCGGTGCCCGGGCCGTACTACCGTCGAGGTGGCGTCTCCCGAGCCGCCCGCAGCGGCGCGCCCGCGGCCCGCCGCTCCGCGCCCGGCCGTGCCCTGCGGCACGGCGGAACCTCCAGGCGGTGGCCCCATGCCGCACACCCGCACAGCACCCGTGAGCCTTCCCAACGGGGACCCGATGCTGGTCACCAGGGTCCGGCCGCCCGGCCCGCCCGCCGCCACCTTCGTGCGGCGCGAACGGCTGCTGCACCGGCTCGACACCGCCGCGTCCCGGCCGGTGACCCTGGTCGACGGACCCGCGGGGGCGGGCAAGACGCTGCTGGTGGCCGACTGGCTGGCCCACGGCCGCCTCCCCGGGCCGGCCGGGTGGCTCACCCTGGAGGAGAGCGACAACCAGCCCGGCACCTTCTGGGCCTACGTCCGCGAGGCGCTGCAGGGCGGCGTGCCCGGGCTGCCCGACGAGGTCGGCGCCCCGGCCCGGGCCGAGCACGTCGAACCGTCCCTGCTGGTCCGCCTCGCCGCGTGGATCAACGACCGGCCCCGGCCGCTGGTGCTGGTGCTGGACGAGTTCGAGCACATCGACAACCCCCGGCTCACCGGGCAGCTGCACGACCTGGTCCGGCACACCGCCGGCCGGCTGCGGCTGGTCGTGGTCGGACGCCGCGAGCCGCTGCTGCCGCTGCACCGCTACCGGGCCGCCGGCGAGCTCGCCGAGCTGCACGCCGCCGACCTCGCGCTCAGCCGCGCCGAGGCGGCCGCGCTGCTGGAGCGCCACGGGCTGCACCTGGACGCCTCCACCGTGGACGCGGTGCACCGGGCGGTGTCCGGCTGGGCGGCGGGCCTGCGGCTGCTCGCGCTCGCCGCGCACGACGCCGGCGACCCCGAGGCGTACCTCGGGCGGATCGACGCCGGGCACGCCGCGCTCTCCGACTACCTGCTCGCCGAGGTGCTGCGGACCCAGCCCGCGCCGACCCAGGACCTGCTGCTGCGCTGCAGCATCCTGGGCCGGGTCCACCCGGACCTCGCCGACGCGCTCACCGGCCGCCGCGACGGCCGGCGGATCCTGGAGCGGCTGCACCAGGAGAACGCCTTCACCGAGGCGCTGTCCGACGACTGGTACCGGATGCACCCGATGTTCGCGGGCATCCTGCGTCTGCACCTGCGCGCCGCCGCCCCGGAGCGGGTCGACGAGCTGCGGGTGCGGGCCGCGCGCTGGCTCGCCGACCACGGGCAGCGGCGGGCCGCGCTGGAGCAGGCCGCCGAGGGCGGTGACTGGGCCCTGGCCGCCCGGCTGCTGGTCGACGGGCTGGCCCTCGGCGAGCTGGTCGCCGGACACGACGCCACCCGGCTGGGCGCCCTGTTCTCCCGGATGCCGCCGACCGAGCGCGATCCGGCCGCCGAACTCGTCCGCGCGGCCGTCCACCTGGGCCGCGAGGAGCCGCACGACGCGCTGCGGGTCCTGGCGCGGGTCGAGCCCCTGCTCTCGCGGCAGCGCACCGCGCTCCGGCTGGCGGCCGCCTTCGTGCGCGCGGAGGCCGGCCGGCTGCTGGGCTCAGCCGCGCTCGCCGAGCAGGCCGCCCGGCTGGCCCACGAGCTGGCGCGCGAGACGCCGGCCGAGCTGCTGGACGAGCACCCCGAGCTGCTCGCCCTGGTCGACGCCGGCCTCGGCTCGACGCTGCTGTGGCAGGGACGCCTCGACGAGGCGCGGGCGGCGCTGGAACGCGCGGCGCAGGCCCCGGCCTCGCCCACCACCGCCCGGCTGCGCCACGACGCGCTGTGCCGGCTCGCGCTCATCGACCAGCTGGGCGGCCGGTCCGGGCGGGCCGAGCACCGGGTGCGCGAGGCCGACGAGGAGGCCGACCGTTCCAGCCTCCCGCCCGACAGCCGCACCGAGGTGCGTGACCTGGTGCTGGCCGCGACGGCGCTGGAACGCGACGAGCCGGACGAGGCCCGCCGGGCCCTGCACCGGACGACGGCCCGCCGCACGCCCGAGCGCGATCCCGTGGTCGTGCTGGGTGCCGCGGTGATCGGGGCCGAGCTGGAGCTGTCCCGGGGCCGGCCCGACGCCGCGCTGCGGCTGCTGGCGGAGACCGGGGAGCGCGCGCTCGCCGACCGGCCGTCCGACTGGAGCCGCGAGCGCCTCGCCGTCGCCGTCTGCGCCGCGCAGCTGGCGGCCGGCCGGCCGCGGGAGGCGCTGGCGGCCCTGGACGGCGTGCCGACCCGCGCGCCGGCGTCGCTCCTGGTCGCCGCACGGGCCCGGCTGGCCGCCGGACAGGACGAGGCGGGCGCCCTCGACCGGCTGCGTGCGCTGCGCGACGACCCCGCGGTGGGCAGCGCGACCCGCACCCGGGCCCTGCTCCTGCTGGCCCAGGCCGGTGCCGGGCCCGACGGGCCGGACGGGCCGGACGGCGTGGCCCGGCTGCTGGCCCGGGCCCTCGCGGTCGCCGAGCCGGAACGGCTGCGCCGGCCGTTCCGCGAGTCCGCCCCCTGGGTGCGGCACCAGCTGCGCCGGCGCCCCCAGCTGGCCCTCGCCCACACCTGGCTGCCCGGCGACCTGCGCCCGGCCCCGCCCGGCCCGCCGCCCCCGGCCGGCACGCTGCCCCCGGCAGCCCACCCGGTGCGGGCGGCCGAGCCGCCGGCGGCCGCACCGCCCCCGCCGGCCGAGCCGCTGACGGAGCGGGAGCGCGACGTCCTGCGGCACGCGGCACGGATGCTGTCGACCCAGGAGATCGCCGAAGCGCTGTTCCTGTCGCCGAACACCGTGAAGACGCACCTGAAAAGCATCAACCGCAAGCTGCTGACGGCCAACCGCCGCGAGGCGGTGCGCACCGCGGCGCGGCTGCGCCTGCTCGACGGGCCGTGAGCCGCCGGCGCCTCACTCGGGCAGCCGGTGCAGCTCCGTCACCCGCAGGCCGAGCGCCTGGCAGCGGTTCAGCAGGCCGAACAGATGGGCCTCGTCGACGACGTCCCCGTACAACACGGTGTGATCGGGCACGACCCTGCTCTCCAGTTCGGGGAAGCCCTCCCGGCGGGTCGTCTCCTGCAGCACGCCGGACACCCGGATCTCGTAGCGCATGGGGCCGGCTCCCTTCCCTTCGACGGTGGCCTCCAGCCTCGCCGTCCGCCGGGCGGTGCGCATCACCCCCACGAGGTGACCCGCCGGCCGGGGACGGCCCGCCCCGGCGCCCGCCCCCGCGGGTGCTCACCCGCGCGGGGTGATCCGGCGCGCGGACCGCCGCCCGTACGGTGACGGCGCAGGCAGTTCCCGCCGTCCGCCGAGGGAGCGTCCCCCCATGAGTCCCTACCCCCCGATCGCCGAGCACGGCGTCATAGGCGACCTGCAGACCGCCGCCCTGGTTTCCACCGCCGGCGACATCGACTGGTGGTGCACCCCGCGGTTCGACTCCCCCAGTCTGTTCGCCGCGCTGCTGGACGACGCCGGGGGCGGGCGGTGCCGGCTCGCCGTGGACCGGGAGGCCGTGCCGGACGCCCAGGTGAAGCAGCTCTACCTGTCCGGGACGGCGATCGTGATCACCCGCTTCCTCGCCCCGCAGGGCGTGGCGGAGGTGATCGACTTCATGCTCCCGGACACCTCCGCGAGCCCGTCCGAGCGGCACCGGATCATTCGGGGCGCGCGGGTGGTGCGCGGCCGGGTGCCCTTCGTCCTGGAGTGCCGGCCGCGCTTCGACTACGGCCGCGCCGCCCACCGGCTCGCCCTCCCCGACGAGCACACCGCCCGGCTGAGCTCGCCCGGCCAGGAGCTGTGCGTGCGGACCACCGCCCCGGTGACGCTGCGCGCGGACGGCGAGGACGTGACCGCGCGGTTCACGCTGTCCGCCGGGGAGCTGGCGACGGTGGAGCTGACCACCCTGCCGCCGGGCGGCGAGCCGCCACCCGCGCCGACCGGGCAGACGGCGCTCGCCGCCTTCGACGCCTGCCGGGCGTTCTGGTACGGCTGGCTGAAGTCCTCGAACTACCAGGGCCGTTGGCGGCAGATCGTGGACCGGTCGGCGATCACCCTGAAGCTGCTCAGCTACCGGCCGACCGGGGCGCTGATCGCCGCCGCGACCATGGGCCTGCCGGAGCAGGTCGGCGGCGAGCGCAACTGGGACTACCGCTACACCTGGATCCGCGACGCCTCGCTCTCCGTCCACACCCTGATCGGGCTCGGCTTCCGCGACGAGGCGCAGGCGTTCCGCCGCTGGGTGCGCGAGCGGATCGAGGCCGCGGGCGCCGAGGGCGAACGCCTGCAGATCATGTACCGGGTCGACGGCGATCCGCACCTGGCCGAGGAGACGCTCGGCCACTGGGAGGGCTACCTGGGCTCGTTCCCGGTGCGGGCCGGCAACGCCGCCGCCGACCAGCTCCAGCTCGACATCTACGGCGAGGCCGCCTACGCGTTCGCCGCCGGGGGCGGCGACATGGGGGCGCTGCGCGGGTGGGACGCGTTCCGCCGGCTCGTGGACTGGCTGACCGAGCACTGGGACCGCGCCGACGAGGGGGTCTGGGAGACCCGCGGCGGGCGTCAGGACTTCACCTACAGCCGGGTGATGTGCTGGGTCGCCTTCGACCGCGCGGTGCGGATGGCCCGCGCCCACGCCCGCCCCGCGGACCTGGACCGCTGGAGCTCGGTGCGCGACGACGTGCTGCGCCAGGTCGTGCAGCGCGGCTGGAGCCCGAAGCGCGGAGCCTTCGTCCAGCACTACGACACCGAGGTCCTGGACGCCTCGCTGCTGCTGATGCCCAAGGTCGGCTTCCTCTCCCCCGACGACCCGGACTGGCTGTCCACCCTGGACGCGATGGACCGGGAACTGGTCTGCGACAGCCTGGTCTACCGCTACGACCCGGCCGCCTCCCCCGACGGGCTGAGCGGCACCGAGGGCACCTTCAACCTCTGCTCCTTCCTCTACGTCGAGGCCCTCGCCCGGGCCGGCCGGGTCGAGCAGGCCCGCTACGCCTTCGACAAGATGCTCACCTACGCCAACCACGTCGGCCTGTTCGCCGAGGAGATCGGCCCCTCCGGCGAGCAACTGGGCAACTTCCCGCAGGCGTTCACGCACCTCGCGCTCATCGACGCGGCGCTCGCCCTGGACGAGGAGCTCGACCGGCGGGGCGACGCCTGAGGCCGGGCCCGGCCCGGCACAGGTCCGCGGTCCGCGAAAGGAGCCCGGCCATGGCCACATCCACCCGCCCGGCGCGGCCGCGCCGGAACCTGCTGCCGTTCGCGGGCGTCGCGATGATCCTGCTGGCCCTGTTCAACGGGTGGGACGCGATGGCCGCGCTGATCGACTCGCCCGTCGTCACCGGCACCGACCGCTACGTCTTCGGCGACCTGCACAGCCTGGGCTGGGCGGTGCTCGCGCTGGCCGTCGCCCAGGGGCTGGCCGGCATCACCCTGCTCACCGGGGACCTCCCCGGCCGCTGGTTCCCGGCGACGGTGCTCTGCGCCAACGTCTTCGTGCAGTTCGTCTTCCTGCCCAGCTACCCCGCCTGGTCACTCATGATCATCGCCATCGACGTGGCCGCGCTCTACGCGGTGCTCACCGCACCCGACGGACGGAGCCGGGAGTGACCACCGGACCTGCTCACCCCACCGCGGCCGCCCGGCGCGTGCTCGCTCCGCTGGCCCTCGCCCAGTTCATCTGCAGCTTCGCCGGCTCCAGCATGAACGTGATGATCAACGACATCAGCGAGGACCTCGACACCAGCGTCCAGGGCGTCCAGGTGGCGATCACGGTCTTCCTGCTGGTGATGGCCGCCCTGATGATCCCCGGCGGCAAGCTCACCGACCGCTGGGGCCGCAAGCGCTGTCTGATGCTCGGCCTCGCCGTCTACGGCGTCGGCGCGGTGCTCAGCGCGGCCGCACCCGGGCTCGGCGTGCTGATCCTCGGCAACTCGGTGCTGGAGGGCGTCGGCACCGCCCTGCTGATCCCGCCGGTCTACGTCCTGACCACGCTGCTGTTCACCGGGACCGCCGCCCGGGCCCGCGCGTTCGGCACCATCATGGCCCTCGGCGGGATCGGCGCGGCCGCCGGTCCGCTGATCGGCGGCCTGCTCACCACGGCGATCGACTGGCGCGCCAACTTCGGCTTCCAGGCCGTGGTGGTGGCCGTGATCCTGTTCCTCACCCGCACCCTGGAGGACCCGCTGCCCGCCGACCCCACGCGGTCCTTCGACACCGTCGGCGCGGTGCTGTCGGCGGCCGGCCTGGTCCTGCTGGTGACCGGCATCCTCGCCGCCGACAACAACACCTGGCTGATGATCGCCCTGCTGGCCGCCGGCGCCGTCGTGCTGGCCGCCTTCTTCGGCTGGATCCGCCGGCTGGAGCGGGCGGGCCGGGAACCGCTGCTGGCCACCAGCCTGTTCCACAACCGGGTCTCCAACCTGGGCCTGGTCACCCAGAACGCCCAGTGGCTCGTCCTGATGGGCGTCTCCTTCACCGTCGGCGCCTACCTCCAGGTCGTCCGCGGCTACAGCGCGATCGCCACCGGCGGTGTCTTCACCGCCGCCACCCTGGGGCTGCTGGCCTCCTCGCTCGCCGCCGAGGGCCTGGCGAAGCGGCGCGCCCAGCGCACCCTGATCGTCACCGGCTTCGCCACCACCACGGCCGGCATCGTCGTGCTGCTCCTGCTGGTGCGCGCCTTCGGCGGCGCCTGGGCCTTCGCGCCCGGTCTGCTGCTGATCGGGCTCGGCCTCGGCCTGATGCTCACCCCGTCGGTCAACGTGGTGCAGTCCGCCTTCCCCGACAGCCGGCAGGGCGAGATCTCCGGCCTGTCCCGCAGCATCTCCAACCTCGGCTCCTCGCTGGGCACCGCCGTCGCCGGCACCATCCTGGTCTCCGAGCTCTCGCGCAACGGCTACGCGGCGGCGATGATCGCGCTCGCCGCGTTCGGCGTCGTCGGCCTCGGCGCGGCGCTGTTCCTGCCGCACGACCGTCCGCCGGGCGCGGAGGCCTCCGGGCCGGGGCACTGAGCGGGACCGGGTAGGAGCGGCACCGAGCGGGGCGCGAGTGACCCGTCCCTTCCCTGATCCGCAGCCGTTGGGGGGCGGTGCCGAGCCGGCCGGTGACCGGTTGCTCGTCCTGCCGGTGCTCATTTGTACAAGACCGACAATCGGAGCCCGGGCATCATCCCGTCCATGGGGAAGGACGACGTCAAGCGCGTGCACGGGATCCACCTGGTCCACGACGGCCCGCGGCAGGCACCGCCGTTGGTGCTCATCCACGGATCGGGGGCTACGAGCGGTTCCTGGAGCCCGGTGGTGCCGGCACTCGCCGGTCGGTATCACGTCATCCGGGTCGACCTGCCGGGTCACGGACAGTCCCTGCCCGCGTCCTCGTACGACGTGCCCGAGCAGGCGGGTCGCCTGGCCAGGGTGTTCGATGAACTCGGCCTTCGTGCGGTCACCGTGGTGGGGCACTCCGGCGGTGGACACACCGCCACCGCGCTCGCCGAACAGCGCCCCGACCTGGTCGGTTCGCTCGCCCTGATCAGCACCGGCCCGAGTCCCGACGCCCTCCTTCCACAGCCCGTCGTCCTTCGGCTCCTGATCGGCCCGCCGTTGGGCCCGCTCCTCTGGCCCATCCGTTCGAACGCCATGCTCCGCAGGGGCATGACCTCGGTGTGCAACCTCCCGGTGAACATCCCGGACGAGATGGTCGCCGAGGCCCGGAGAATCGGCTACCGCACGTTCAGGACGGCGCTGCGCCGGAACACCGCGTACATCACCGAGCGGAGCGTGCCCGAGCGCCTCACCGCCCTCGACATCCCGGTCCTGGTGATCTTCGGCGCCGCCGACCGCCGCTGGAACCCGTCTTCGGCGCACCAGTACGACGCGGTGCCGAACGCGCGCGTCCGGCAGCTGCCCGAGGTCGGGCACATCCCCATGCTCGAAGCGCCGGAGACGACCAGCGAGTTGCTGCTGGACTTCGCGGCAACGGCAACGCGCCGCTGACACCGATCGCCTGGCCTGGCGCTAGGGGATCCCCCGAGTCACCACCTGACCGGACGTCGGTGGAAGTCGCGGTCCCGCGGCAGTCGGAACGTCTGCCGGGGATCCGCATGGCCGGATTCCGGCAACACGTCCCGGCGTTCGCGTGGCCGGCTTCGACGGCAGGCCCGACGCCGTCGTCGGGTCCGTTCCACGCCGCCTCGATCTGAGCCCGGAACAAGCCTCCAGCACCGCGCGGGGTGCGGGTGCCGCGCGGCCCC